>CAZXCQ010000151.1:0-15379 GCA_964639275.1 uncultured Desulfobacteraceae bacterium
CGGAGCTCTTGTTAATTTTGGTAGGGATTCGACCCAAAGCAGTTTTCCACCACAATGTGGACAGATATAGTGAAGATACGGGGACGCTGTTTCAATGTTGACTTGTTGCGACGTTAGGGAACCAAGTCCCACAGGATCGTTCCGGCAATTCCAACCAACTCGGGATCGTTTTCTACTCTCTTGACCGCTCGACTCACAGCGGAGCGATCCACATTGAGCCGACGCGCCACTTCACTTCTCGTCACCAACAAGCCGTATTCCCTCCCGAAAAGCCTCTTTAACCATCCGCCAGCCGCCTGACGAACGGATCAATCCACCGCCGGTCAACTCAGAACATCGCCCCTTGTCTGACCATTTCAAAATATAACCCTCCAAGTTGTCCCTTGCCTCCCGAAGGGTTTTGCCAAAAAGGGACAGGACGTATTCCGTATCCTGCCAGGAACGAGATACCTTACCCATCAATGCACTGTGGCCCGCAAAAAGGAATTCTCTCAGCGCCGTAACATCTTCCACAATTCCGGCCCGGACCGGGTTGAGATGGATGTATGCGACGAGTTGCATAAGATAACGATCTTCCTCACAAAGAATCGATTTGTATCGGTTTTGCCTCCGGCTCGT
This sequence comes from uncultured Desulfobacteraceae bacterium, assembly GCA_964639275.1. GTDB lineage: Bacteria > Desulfobacterota > DSM-4660 > Desulfatiglandales > Desulfatiglandaceae > CAZXCQ01. Next base: position 619 of record CAZXCQ010000151.1, read on the forward strand.
AGAGCCTACACCTCGGAGAAAAAAAGATGTCCGTATCGACCATGTCTCCTGTTGAACCTCACGGCATAACCTGTCAACATTGAAACAACGTCCCCTATCCATTGTAGGGAGGGCTTTGGAAACGTATAATCCCGTTTGCGTCTGTACTACCGAAAGACACCGTAGTGCCGTCGGGATTTCCAAGGACGACAGTTACATTAGCGATCTCCTTACCATCACATAACACAACCCTCGGTCCGCCCGTTTGAATGGTGATTTCACAGGTTCTCTGCAGGTTGACCTTCAGCAGGTACCAGCAACCAAGGTATTTCCAAGATTGTTTCGCGGACGAACTAATCTTAGTGAAAACCGAATTCAAGAATTCATATCGTATCTGTGGGTTCGATGAGGCACAAAATTACAAAGACAATTATTCACTTTTCATAGAGCGAAAAAAGGAAGACTGGAAAATGTATCTTTCACAATCTGAGGGCCTACCTTCTATTTGCCAAATATAGTTATGTATTGAGGGAAAGAGAAGGATTCATTTGGTATACTTGCGTTTCCTCCTTTTAAGAACCTTCCTAAAGATAGCATAGGCATAACTCCAGGCAGGTCTATTCTTGTTTCAATTTCCATCTTAATCGGCAATTTCTCATCAAATCATTTACATAAAATGTACGAACATCCGTGGGTTAGAGAAGGCCTAGGCTGCTCACATTCCTTTGGCTCCATATTGCCGAAGCGCCTGGAAATATGCGGCAACTTCCGGCGGGGTGGAAGTAAACCGGACGGTGTATCTGTACTCGGTCTTCCCCACGGATTCGATCACCTTCCCATAGAAATCTTTGGAGGCCAACTCCTCTGTGACATCTTCCAGGTTCATCTTGATGTTAGTTAAGAGTTCCAGAGGTTCCCCCAGCTCAATTTCGACGCCCTTCCCGGAGAGACGGCTGACAAGACCCTTGCGATGGTCTTTCCCCACATCCCTGCCATCAAGGGCGGTATAGAGCAAAGGGACCTGCCTCCCCAAGGCAACCAGAGCGGGATCTTTCTCCTCCAGGGCAAGGTTATAGGGGGCGCCAATGCCCCCCACCTCGTAAATCTTGAGCGGTGCCTCGGCGCCTTTAGTGATCACCTCTCGTTGCTCATCAATCCGTAAGGTATCGCCTGCCTCCCTTCTCACCGAATCCGAGATCAGAATTTGTCCGCCCACGGTGTAAGATTCAATCCGGCTTGTCATATTAACGCCGCTTCCAACCACGCCGTACTTGCTGCGTTTGCTTGAGCCGATGTTCCCGACGATCACCTCATCCTCGTTGAGACCGATCCCCATCTCAATCTCAGGGAGACCCTGCAACCGGTTCTCCTCGTTGACCCTGGCCATGGCGTTCTGCATCTCAATGGCGCAGGCAATGGCCCGCTGTGCCCGGTCCGGCATCTCCTGGGGAGCGCCAAAGATCACCAGGAGCGAGTCGCCAACGATTTCATTGATGGTAGCATTGTATTTGAGAAGGACCTCCACCATGACCTCGAAGTAGGTATTCAAGATCTGAACCACCTGCTCAGGGGCCAGACGTTCGGCCAAAGCGGTAAACCCCCGGAGGTCGGATATCATGATGGTGACGCTACGCTTTTCGCCTCCGAGGTTCACCAGATCCGGATTTTCCAGGAGGGTGTTGGTCACCTCTTCAGAGAGATATCGACCAAACATATCTTTGAGGAATACGGCCCGCATTCGCTCGGACAGATCATGAACAGATACGAGCACCTTGCCCCAGGTTTCCTCAAATCCTGGCGGTATGGCGGCCTTCATAAGGACCGTGATCTCCCTCCCTTTGAGGGTCTTGTTGATACACTGGATTTCAAAGGCGTTTCCTTGTGCAACGGCCAATACCTGCTCTTTGAGGATGTCATGGGATGTGTCTGTCAAAATCTTATTAAGGTTTTCTGCCATGGCTTCCTTGCTGTCGGCTTCGTAGAGTTTCAAGGTGGATTCGTTCACATCCAAAATTTTGATCATGCCTGTGCAACGGCCCAGTTCTTCGGGATGATCGTTGAAATAGGAGCTGACATCCCGAATCCCTTGGTCCCTCAGCCCATCCACATATGTCTTGACCGCAGAAAAATCCTCCTCCCACAGGGATGTGGGGGAATATTCAAACAGGGCGCGATACCGATTGCTATACTCCTCCAACTTTTTATAAGAGCCTTCGAGATCCTTACTCATGTCCACGAAGCTGGTCCCAAGCACGCCGATTTCGTCTCTGGAGCGGATTTCAATGTCCGGTGAAATGGAAAAGTCCCCTTTTGAGAGCTTTCTGGCGGATTCCGTAAGGCGAATGAGCGGTTTGGTGAACTTTGTGGAGAGGATATAGACGATGAGGAGGCAGGCCCCGAGAAAGATGAGGGAGGTCAGAATGGAGCGGTAGATCATTCCCTGGATCTCTTTGCGTATCTGTTGTCGGGAAATCTCGATCTCCTTTTGAAGGAGGTTCAAGGTGTAAATGAGTCGCAGTACACCCCAGGGCGTTGTGCTAATCTGAAGGGGTTTCACGATTTCAATGACTGATTCGTCTCCCTCCCTGTAGGTCGTCACAGCAATCTTGTTCTGTTTGAGAGCCTCCCTGTCCCGCCCCCCGGTCAGCCGGGTCTGGGTGAGATCCGGCCGGTGGGTGTCCATAAAGACCACGCCCGAGGCATCCATCAGGATGGCGTATTTGATCTCCTTATTGCTCTCGACACTTTCCTTGAGGGCCTGCATCACCCCGGATAGATTGAAAGCAGCCAGGTCGTTTTCGATCTGCTGGGAGAGAGTGATGATAAAGCTCTTTCCGCGCTCGATGAGGTTTGCCCGCATTAGCGCTATCCTCTGGTTCAGCTCCATCTCCAGAATCCTTCTCTGAGACGAGATCTGGGCATAAGACAGCAGGGCCACCAAGGCCAAGACCAGGAGCGTAATAATGCCCATGAGCTTCCATTTGATGCTCCACCTGACCGTCTCCTGCCCTCTCATCTCTCTTCCGCTCACCCCGTGAAGCCTTCGCGTCACCCTCTGTACATCCTAAAAAATCGTGGGACCAGATAGATTTCAGGGTACCTTGGAGGCATCTCCTTACAGCCCTTTTGACAACAATGGTCACTAAACTACGAAGAACGCCACCAAGGCGGATTCAAGGCTATTGTCTTGTCAATTCTTTATAGACAGCGGAATCATTCCGCTCGCCGACAATCGCAACTTTTAGGACATCATCCTCGACACGGTATATGATTCGATATTCTCCGATGTCTGTCCCTCGGTAAGGGAATCCCTTCAACTCCTTTGAATCGTGAGGTCTAGGATTTGTCATCAATGAAAAAATCTTCCTTGAAACCTGCTTGAATTGTTTCGGCGGGAGCTTATCAAGAAAATTTAGGGCCTTTTTGGTCAAATCAAGCCTGAGCATTTTTTCTGCTCATAAAAGCCATTGATTCTTCTGGTCCAACATATCCATTTTCCTCAGCCCTTGCCGCCTTTTCAGCCCAGTAAGCATCTTCAATCTGGGTGAGGCGCTCATATTCCTCAAAGGCTATCAAGACAATGGCTTTACGGCCCGTTTTCTCAACAATAACAGGTTCTTTCCTGGCAATATCAGAAAACTTCCCAAACTTGTTCTTTACTTCCGTAGCAGTTGCTTCCATATTCGACTCCTCTATTTTTTGACTATTTTAGCTTTTTTAGCCAAAATAGTCAATACACCTGAAGATCTGGCGCGTGGGGACGTTATGGCAAAAAACTATGAATCTATACCCGGCGGGTCAGATGAACGCGTCCTTCCAGAGATCTGTGAGGAATTTCTGCCAGGGCAGCGCCAGGATCTGATCCACACGGCTGCTCACCGGGTCCTGGCTAACCAGGATGAAGTTTTGAAATATCCCTTCTTCCTTCAAATAGCTCAACCCCTTAAAGTCGTTCCTACTGATCTTTTTGGTGGCCTTTACCTCGATGGCTGTCCTTTCGCCAATCAGAAAATCCACCTCATGGCCGTTTTTCGATCTCCAATAACTCAGAGGGAGTTTTTTTCGCGTATAACTCAGGTAGGCCCGTAACTCCATGCCGATAAACTGCTCAAAGCTCTTTCCATAGAGGTTAGAGTTCCGGTCCAGTGTTTGGGTGCCGCAGAGCATATGGGTGATGCCAGGGTCGAAAAAGTAGAATTTTCCGGCCTTGATTGCTTTCCGTTTCCTGGAGCGGGTCCAGGCAGGCAGGAGGAATCCGATGAGGGTGTCATCAAGAAGACGGACATATTCAGTTACTGTGGACGGAGGGACCTGACAGTCATTGGCGATCTTGGTGAAATTGATCATTTCTCCATTGGCCAATGCAATGGCTTCCAGAAAACGGGAAAACGGGGGCAGTCGCCGAATCAGTCCCTCCGCCATGATTTCTTCCTTCAGGTATGTGTTGACGTAGGCATCAAGGGCCTCCTCCGGATAATCGCTCAGGTACACGGCAGGCAGACCGCCGTAACGCAGATAGCGGTCCAGATCGAAATCGACCAGTTCCCGGTAAATAAAAGGAAACATCCTTGCCTCCCAGACGCGACCGGCCAGGAGATTCGCCTTCCCTCTCCGGAGTTTTCGCGCACTTGAGCCGGTTAAAAGAAAGGTGATAGGCCGCTCTTCAATAAGCCGGTGGACTTCGTTGAGGAGCTCGGGGATGCGCTGGATTTCGTCAATTACGACTATCTCCGCGGGCATTGCGGTGATCAGGGATTCCAGTTCATGGGGAGCGCTGCTGAGCTTGAGAAAATAGCGTGAATCCAGGAGGTCGATAACGGTTGCGTCTTCCGCCAGTTCTTGTCGGATGAGGGTTGTCTTTCCGGTAGCGCGCGGGCCGAAAAGAAAAAATGAATTCATGGCCAGCAATGGGGCCAGTCGTAATTGTCGTTTAACTTCCATTTGACAATCTTACCGTGAATTATCTGGATATTTCACAGCATAACCGTTTTTCGTGAGGATTGCAAGGGTCACATTAGCACCCCCCAAAGAGGCAGCCTGCGGATGAGTAACCGTTCACAGATTCAAAAGTCTAGGGGTTCAAGGTTAATGGTCTCGCAAAAAGCCAGAAATCGTCCGTTTCTTGTCATTCCTGCGAAGGCGAGAATCCAGGAAAATCAACCACTTATGGACTCCCGCCTTCCCTGGAGTGACGGCCTTTTCCCTAACCCTGAACGTTGAACCCGGCTCCTCTGAACCTTCACGCAGATCAGAATGCGTACCGCAACTCAACAAAGAAATTGGTCCCGGGCATGGGCATGTCATCCGGAAGCTGACCCGGGCCGGTCGGAGACGTATAGTCTTTATTGAAGAGATTGTAGACCGTTCCCCGCACCTCAAGACCCTTCAGCTCCTTGAGGAAGTTTTTTGCGATGAGGGCGGCGTTCACAAGCACATAGTCTCCGGGATCATCCCGTGTGTCACCCTCTGACCTGGTCCAGCCGCCCCTGTAGAGCAAGTAGGTATTCAGATTGAGGTATCTGTTCAATCGAACATTTGCCATGAGTGTCCCGAATCGCAAGGGCTCCCACCAGGGGAGTAATTCGGGATCACGAATATCTATACTCAGATGAGTGAAGTTCATGCTAAGGTAGGTACCTCTGCCAAAGTCATATTTCATTTGCAATGCAACACCATGGCTTTCCGATGTACCGCGGTTAGCCATTTTGAGACTTGGGGGACTGCCTGTAAGCTCCTCACCGATCAGATCTTTCGTCTTGCGGTAGAAAAGTGTTACCTGACCGGTAAATGAAGGAAGAAATCTGGTCCCAAGACTCAATTCATAGGTATCCGTTGTCTCCGGCTTAAGGTCTGGGTTTCCATTGATAGGATCATAAAGTTCACTAAAAGTCGGCGCGCGGAAGGCCCTGCCATAGAGAAATTTTGCATAGTAATTTTTGAAAAACTCCCAGTTGATACCCACCCGAGGGCTGAGCTCGCCGCCGAAGTCACTATAATGGTCATAACGGCCCCCTATGGTGAGACGGAGGTCGTCCCGAATGTCCCAGATATCCTCCACATAGGCGGCCCAGAAGTTCCTTTTCTTGGTCGGAATGACATATTCATCCGGCAAATCCTGCACCGTGGGAAGGGGGATGTACACACCTGGGGTGGATGTTGGCATGAAATTCCCTTTTATAGAGTTATCATACACTTTCTGTTCCTCGTAGTTGATCCCGCCAAGGATGGTATTGGAATTCACGATCTCGTATGTGACCTGGGCCTCTGCGCCCATACGGCTGTTCTTACCTGCCCATTCACTGAATCTGTTTTCTGAGGTGATTGTCCACCCGCCGGGGGTGCGAAACAAGGACCCCTTGGGCCACCATTGAAGTCGCCCGTCATTTGAACTATCATTTCTGTAGACCTTTGCCAGGAGATTCAAGCCTTCCGTTATGGTAACATCATAGCTGAGATTGAGATAATATTGTTGCCGATGGGCGTTAGACATGTTGTCCAATATGGTCCTTAGACCAAAGGGCTTATCCCATTTCCTGTCAATAAACTTCCCATCGAACTTAAACCCATTGTACTTCAGGGTTAGCTGGGCATCCCATTGATACGCATCACCTTTCATACTCCCCGGAGCAAGGGATGCATGAGTACCATACTTTTGATCCAACACACTTTGTTCATCCTGCTCCACGTGACCGCGAAACCCGTCTGTGGTGTAGTAGTCCACATAGGCTGCCACCTCGAGGCCTTTGATGGTCTTGCCAAAGAGGGCGTTGCCCTCGTATGTGTTGAAGCTGCCGCCGCGCCCTGTGAGTTGCAGCCCGTCCACATTTTCCCCTTCTTTGGTAATAATATTGATGATCCCGGCCGAGGCCCCTGATCCATAGAGGGCAGATCCGGGGCCGCTTACAAACTCGATCCGCTTCACATTGTCAAGATCGAGGTGCGAATACAGGAGCGCTGCACCTCCATCGTTAACATCATTCACAGGGTGACTGTTCACCATGAAAAGAATCTTATTGCTCTGGGCCCCGCCTGAGGCGCCTCTCACGTTGACCGTAGCAATGCCACCATAGTTTATAAAGAGGGACCACCCCGGAACGGTTTCAATCACATCTATGAGGTATCTTGCCCCCATCTGGCGGATCTCCCTGTCTGTTACCACGTAGATGGTACCCGGCGCCTTCTCTATACGTTGGGGAATCTTCGACGGGGTGATGACATAGGTCTCGGCCTTGAGGTACTTGAGTTCCTCTTCCAGTTCCTTATCCGGTTTGATGGCGTCATCTATGGTTTCTTCAGGAAAAACACTGGCCGGATGAAGCAGAAAGAGGATCGGCAAGCATAGGATAACAGCGCAGCGAATAATTTTTGATCTTGACAGGAAGAGTGTCACCATAAAGCACCTCTTTCTGGATGCCAGACCCTGTTCAAGCCAGGGGCAGCCTCTGCGAGAGAATGGCACTTGGCGTATATCGACACAATTCTAACCCATCTTCTCATTAAGACGGGGCAAGTGCTTTCTGACATCACCTTTCTGGATTCCCGCCTGCGCGGGAAGGACAGCGTCTTGCCCCCGTGGTGATTCGCCCTTGAACGGCAATGACTGTGACTTACGTCCTGGGGACTTTCTCACTTTGATAGGGATGACAGTCAGTTACTTCCGTCGTCAGTCGCGCCTGCGCTGGAATGGCTGATACTTATCATCTGTCGTCACTAACGTTTTTCGTTTCATCATTCCCCTGTTCCACTCCGTCATTCCCGAGATTCTACATCGTCATTCCCGCGGAAGCGGGAATCCAGGAACCACACCGACCAGCGAAACCGGAATCCAGTCTATTGGCATATATCCACGTACAAGTCTCGCCATTGGGGGTTTTTCTCCTCTATCATTTTCAATTTCCACGCCCGTCTCCACTTCTTGATCTGCTTTTCCCTCTTGATAGCAGTTTCAGCATTTTCATGGATTTCGTAATAGACAAGCGTTTTAACCCCATATTTCTTTGTAAAACCTTCGACCAAACCGCTTTTGTGCTCCCACACTCTTTTTACGAGGTCTGAAGTAACGCCCAGATAAATCGTTCCATTCCGCTTGCTGGCTAATATGTAAACATAAAACTGTTTTTCCATCACCATGCCACGTTGTCAATTCTGGATTCCCGCTTTCGCGGGAATGACGGATAGTTACCTCATCCCCGCCTTCGCAGGGACATGTTTCGTCACTCCCGTGTTACACTTGGCCATTCCTGCGATCCGACATCGTCATCCTTGCTATGCTAGATCGTCATTCCCACCATCCCACATCGTCATTCCCGCGATGTCATAACGTCATTCCCGCGAAAGCCATTCGGCTCTGAGTCGATCGACCCTGAGCTCACGACCGAAGGGCTCATGGCCGAAGGGCCGGAATCCAGTATTATTTTCACGTCCATAGCGTTCCTGGATGCCCGCCTTCGCGGGCATGACGTGCATAATAGGCGCAAAGTGTCGCAGTAGTACTAACCTTTGAACCCAGAACCTTTGAACCCAGAACCGGTGAACGACTCCTATTCAATGATCCGATTGACCACACTCAGGGCCATCTCCCCGTATGTCAGGCCGTAGTCTTTGGCCTTCTTCAGGTTCAGGATGATGTGAGAACCTGCGGGAAGCTGCACCTTCGTTCTTACCTGATCGCCGGACAGCACCTCTTGGGATATGGCTGCTGCCTGGCGGCCCGTGGTCGGGTTGTCAACAGATACGATGAGCGCGGCTCCATAGTCGGCAAATGCATCATGGTAGGAAAAAATGGGCTTTTTGCCGGCATCGCACTGCTTGAAGATCTCAATGAGGGTGTTTTTGTCTGCCATGACCACAGGGTCGGAGATGAGCCAGAGTGCGTCGATTTCAGCCAATAACTCCTTAAGTTCCGGAAGGGTATCTTTCCTTTTGGACAGAGACCTGCCGATGATGTCGACTCCCATCTCTTTGGCTGCTGCCTGGGCCTCCTTAAACCAGTGCTTGTTATATTTCTCGCTGTATAGGACACCGATCCTTTTGATCCTCGGGAAGATGTAGCGATAGAGAGTGATCTCCATTTCCGGATTGAGTTCGCTGGATATGCCAAAGGTCTTTTTGGCTACAGGGAGACGCCGCCAGTCGATAATGGAGGAAAAAACGATATTTCTTTCACTGATAAACTTGTTGGCAAGGAGATAGGCCTTGGTTCCGATACAATAAACCAAATCGGGGTATACGTCATAGAGGAGGTCCTCGATCTCACGGAGCTTCCACTTCTTTTGTCCCAGGTCTATTTCCTTGACAGGAATTGAAATGGACCGGGTGAATTCCTCCTGGGCGATTTTGTATTTTTCCACTGAGGCGTTGGAATTGATCACCATGATCTTGGGACCCTCATCCGCGGATAAAGTGGTAAGCAGGAAGATCAGGCAGAGGAGGCATATGTATTTTGTAGCCTTCATTCAGCCCTCCAGTTCCAACCGATCCGATGCATCGAGATCGGCCCACCCGTCCAGGCCCAACATGTGGATCCGCTTTCGGCCATCGGGATTTTGCGCCATGTTTTTGATAATATGAAGAGCTTCTAACCCGCTTTTCGCAAAACCTTGAGGCTGGGCCACGATCAGGAGAAGGGACTTCTCTCCTTCGGCCAGGATCTTCATTTTTCGGCAGAGCCTGGGATTGACGCCCTTCAACTCCTGAAAGGCGTTTTCAGAGGCAAAGGCCAGTTTGGCCATGCCAAACCCGACGGACATGAGGGCGTCGATATCTTTTGGCACGGTCAGTACCCTGAACGGATGGGCCGCATATTTCTTGAGCATCCTTTTGAGGACGCTGAGGGTGTATTGAAGGCTGCTGGCCGATGCGATGAGCCCGGGTTTGGCCGTCTCGATATCCGGTGCTTTTTCATCGGCTACCAATATTTTCCGCTGGTACTTTTTTCCATTGCGCACACCGGTGAGGGCGGGCGTGAGGGAATATTCCTTGTGGATGAGGCGGTAGTGCCAGCTGGAGAGAATGAAGAGGCAGTTTTCCTTGCCTTTCACGTGTTGCTCGAAGACAGACCTGGCACTGAAAGGCTGGAATTCGTAAGGGCCGAATTTGGACAGATACCGGTCGAATTCCATCTTGAGGGACTTAAAGTTGTTGATGTTGGCTTCGGAGCTGTAAAAATAGATCTTGATCTTGCCCTCCCCAGAGGAGAACACGCAAAACATCATCAGACCTATTGAAAAAGCGGCGATAACTGAGAGAAGGGAGATGAGTCGTCTTTTTTGATGGCTATCGTTTTTCATATCGCCAAATGCTGTTACAGGAAACGCAGCACTTTACCAGTGACAGCAGAGAACCTCTACAGGATTTTTGGACGCTTCGTTCTTATGTCTACCGGTTGCTTATGGGCGTGGCGTGTAAATCATCTATTTACGCAAATCCTAAAACAAAAAGCCGGACTGCCTTCATGTGACCTTTACGATGTCACACTCGGCCCCGGTTGAATTTCCCGTGGGGAACTATTCAACGGGGCAGGCAACCCGGCTATCTTTCAGTAGCACGATTCTCTAAAACAGGCTCAGCAGGCGAATACTAAGACCCGTGGCTTTCCGTCCTCATCTCACGATGTGTTTGGCTTTGTCTGGAATGCGTTTTGAGCTCCCAACAGGCAGATAATGCCCATTAGGAGCAGTGCATATGCATTTTGAGGTGAATTCTCATTAGATAACCTCCTGAGTAAAGGTTAAATGACGGGGCGTTTAAATGTTATAGATATAATAACAAAAATTGGCTTATGTCAAGAAAAATCGAGGTTCCAGGAATCGCTGGGTCGTTATTCGCCAATTCGCGTTTGTCAGGCATATGGCACAAAATCTTCTTGATCTTGGACGTCCAGAAATCTTCTGGATACCTCAAAAATTTCGGGCCACCGAAAAGTTGAGATAACCTACGGTTGGCCAGCCTGCTTATGTAGACGTTGCCTCGTGTTCGGGATAAACTCAAGCCTCATCTTCTCTCGCCAAAACCCAACATGTCATCGAAGCCCAAAACCGTGTGATATCATCAAGTCGGTTTGATTGGGCCAACCTTGGATATTGATTCCATATCCCAAGTCTAGCATGGGTTGACATATTTGAGATAGCTCAACAATTACAGGCTTGTCGAAACCTGTCTTATCTTGCCATAACCTCAACTTTCTTAAACTAGCAGCAATCAAATTGAAACCGTAAATATCAAACCAACGGCCTCTTGAAAGGGTTCAAATTCCGCTTGCTCGGTTTCCATAGGATGTGATCGGAGGGTTCTGGTGGTGCTTCTCTGTGGAGTGAGGGACGTCATTCAGTTTTTCAATTTGCGTTTTTTTGATAGAGAAACGACGTATGAAAAGATACCTAATATTCTACGGAAAGTCAAAAATACCATATCCAATTATCGAAAAGCATGATGTTAATGTAGAATCTGGCTCAAGAAGAGTCTGGTCCGCTCATGCCTGGGGTTTTTGAAGAACTCCTCCGGGGTGTTTCCTTCCACGATTTGACCTGAGTCCATAAAGAGGACCCGGTGTGCCACGCTCCTCGCAAAGCCCATCTCATGGCTTACCACAATCATGGTCATCCCCTCCCGGGCCAGTTCGATCATGACATCCAGGACCTCCTTTATCATCTCCGGGTCAAGGGCCGAGGTTGGCTCGTCAAAGAGCATGACCTTGGGATTCATGCAGAGGCTCCGGGCAATGGCGACCCGCTGCTGCTGGCCCCCGGAGAGCTGGCCCGGGAATTTTTTGGCCTGGTCCGCAATGTGGACCTTTTCCAGGAAGTGCATGGCGATCTCTTCGGCCTCCTTTTTGGGTATCCTCCGGACCCAGATGGGGCCCAGCGTCAGGTTCTCGACGATCGTCAGATGCGGGAATAGATTGAAATGCTGGAAGACCATACCCACTTCCGCCCGAACCCTTTCGATATTCTTGAGGTTGTTGGTCAGTTCGATCCCATCCACAACGATCCGGCCCCGCTGATGCTCTTCCAGACGATTGATACAGCGGATCAAGGTCGATTTTCCGGAGCCGGATGGACCGCAGATGACAATCCGCTCCTTTTTGTCAACGCTCAGGTTGATCCCCTTGAGCACGTGGAAATCCCCAAACCACTTGTGCATATCGATGATCTCAATCATGACCTCTGCTGAATTGGATCTATTGCTTATCCTTGACCTGTCTTGCTTCATCAGGGCCTCTCACGTGCCTGTTAATGCCCGGTGGATAGTTCCCGCTCCAGTTTTCGGCCGTAATTGGCCATGGAAAAACAACCTAAGAAATAGAGAAGGGCAATAAAGAGATAGGCCTCCGGGCTAAACCCCATCCACTCTGGGTTGGAAAGGACCGATTGGGTGGTCCTGAGCAGATCAAAAAGCGCGATGATCGCCACCAGCGAGGTGTCCTTAAAGGCCGAGATCAGGATGCCAACCGTCGGTGGAATCACGATCTTGAGGGCCTGGGGCAGGATGACCAGACGCATGGTCAGATAGTAGTTCAGCCCCAGCGACTCGGCCGCTTCATACTGCCCCCGCGACATCCCCTGCAACCCTCCCCGGACGACCTCGGCGATATAGGCGGCCGTAAAGAGGATGATGGCCACCTGGGCCCGAAGGATCTTGTTGATCGTAATCCCTTCGGGCAGAAAGAGGGGAAAGATAATCGACCCCATAAAGAGGAGGCTGATCAGCGGCACTCCCCGGATCAACTCGATGTAGAGCACGCACAGGGTTTTGATCACCGGCATCCTGGACTGCCGACCCAGGGCCAGGATAACCCCCAGGGGATAGGCGGCCGTGAGCCCAAAGAAAGAGAGGAGAAGGGTAAGGGGGAGCCCGCCCCATTTGGTGCTCTCCACCGGCGAGAGCCCGAACCCCCCTCCTTTCATCAAAAGCCCCATGGCAAAAAGCCCAAGAACCCACGCATAACCGAGGGGCCTGTTCCAATGCCTCCGGTCCCGGCTGTAAAAGAGGAGCCCAAAGAGCAAGAACATGGCAATCAGCGGCCGCCACTGCTGGTCGTATGGATAGAAACCAAATATGATAAACCTCAGATTCTCGGTGATGATCGACCAGCAGGCCCCGGCAGCCTTCCGGCAGCCCTTCCCCGTCGTGGTCCAGACGCTGTCGATAAACATCCATTCAAGAAGCGGCGGGATGACCTTGTAGAAAAAATAGAGGGTGACAAGGGTCAAAAAGGAATTAAACCATCCGTTAAACAGATTTTTCTTGACCCAGCCAATCACGCCCACGCTGGTCACCGGGGGTCTTATTTCTTCTGCAGGCGTCTTTTCAACGATCTCCTTCATAGACCTATCTTTCAACCAGGGCGACCCGCCTGTTGTACCAGTTCATAAACGTTGACGTGGAGAGGCTGAAGATGAGATAGACCGCCATGATCAAGGCCACCCCTTCAATGGACTGCCCGGTCTGATTGATGGTGGTATTGGCCACCGAGACAAAATCGGGGTATCCGATGGCAACGGCCAGGGAGCTGTTTTTTGTCAGGTTGAGCATCTGGCTTGTCAGCGGGGGAATGATGACCCGAAGTGCCTGCGGCAATACGACCAGCGAGAGGACCTGGGCCGGTCTCAGCCCGATGGCCATGGCGGCCTCCAGCTGCCCCTTGCCCACTGACTGAATCCCTGCCCTGACCACTTCTGCGACAAAGGCGGCGGTGTAAAGCACCAGCCCCAGCAGGAGGGCAATAAACTCGGGGCTGAGCGTCACCCCGCCCTTAAAATTAAAGCCCTGGAGCCTGGGGAGATCCATCTGGGTGGGGGCCCCAAATGCCATCCATGTAAAAAGCGGAAACCCGATAAGGAGAGTGGCGGAGATCTTAAAGAGCGGCAGGGTTTTGCCGGTTCTGGCCTGTCGGCCCTTGGCCCAACGCCTCAGCAGATAGACGGTCACGCATCCCAGAATAAATGCCAGAAAGATATAGCCGTGAGAGGGGTGGGCCTGGGGTACGGCGAAGACCACGCCACGGTTGCACAGAATAAGCCCCTTTATGGGATTGAGCGCCTGGCGGGGAGAGGGGAGCGCTCCATAAAAGATGGCATACCAGAAAAAGAGCTGGAGCAGGACCGGGATATCCTGCATGACCTCGATGTATATCTCCGCCAGTTTGGAGACCAGCCAGTTGCTGGAAAGACGCGCGACCCCGATCAGGGTTCCCAGGATGATCGTCAGCACAATGCCGATAAAGGCGACCCTCAGGGTGTTTAACGCACCCACAAGGAGGGCCCTGGCGTAAGTGTCTGCAGCAGAGTAAGGGATCAGGGACTCTCCGATCTCAAACGAGGATTCGTTGTGCAGGAATCCAAATCCGGTGGCGATCCCCTGCCTTTGGAGATTGACGAGGGTGTTGGAGACCAGATACCAGGCCAGCAACCCGACCATCATCAGGACCCCGATCTGCGCGAGGATCGACCGTTTCTTGGGGTCAAGCCAAAACGGGATTCTTTCGGAGGGTCTTTTACTCAACGCCGAATAGCCCTAAGGCGGCCTAACGACCGCAGCTAAAACGGTGGCCAGTGTTCAGTATTGAGGTTTGCTGAAACCTGGCCTCGTGAACGGTTACGGTTTTGGGTCTCAGGCCGCGATTTCTAAAAACACAGTAACACTTTAGCCCTTTGAAATCCGGGCAATGGGGATTCCGTTTTTCGGGCGTATAACTCGCCCGTAAGAGAGCGTAAAGAAATCACCTGACAGAGGTGAAAACAGGCGGCAGTATTTGTTAGAAAGTCTTATGGTTCCTGGTGAT
>CAZXCQ010000152.1:0-15343 GCA_964639275.1 uncultured Desulfobacteraceae bacterium
GGCAGCGTTGGATATAAGCCCGGAAACTCCTTTCTCATAGTGCGAAATGTAAGTTCTAAGCCCCAAAATAGGCCGGTTCTAAAAACTTAATCTAACTATTTCAATAAGTTGTCTTCAGTTGCCTTGGTCCGACCCGCTTGATTGGTCCGACCCGCTTGAAGCTTGAAACAGATCGATTTCAGCTGCAGTTGCCCGGACTGGGTCTATATGTGCAAACATGTGGCAGCAACGCTCTACGGCATCGGCGCCAGACTGGATGACGAACCGGACCTCTTCTTCAAACTCAGAAGAGTGGAGATGAAGGACCTGGCCACCGAGGCGGTTCAGGACAAGACCCGTAAACTGCTTCGAAAGGCCAAGAAGATGACCGGTCGGGTCATCGCCGAAGCAGATGTGGCAAACGTGTTCGGCATTGATATGGAAGAGCCCGTGGCGACCTACAAAAAAAGGAAGAGGGTCCGCAAAAAGGCATCTCAAGGCAAGAGGGCTTCCAAATCTGTGCGTGAGGAGATCGGGGCCAAACAGCCAGAAAAGCCCACGCCCCCCAAACAGGCCAAAACGCCATTCGAAGCGGTCTTGGGGGTTGTGAGAAGAAGCAGGAAGGGTGTCAGCGTCGCCGATATCAGGAAAAAGACAGGATTGGACGATCAGCAGATAAGAAATTGCATTTACAGGGCCAAGGCACAGGGAAAGGTCGTCAATCAATCCAGAGGCGTTTTTGTATCATCTGCCCTTCAGTCTAATCGCCCTTCCCGGAAGGCCGAAACATAGTCGATGCAGTATTCATCTCTTCCAGCCACGGCGAGGGCGGCCTTAAGCGCGGCGTAGAGGGGGGTGTCGGTGGGATCCAGGATAACCGCATCCAGACCCCGGGCAATGGCGGCCACCAGGAAGGTCCGGTTGATCAGCTTTCTCTTGGGGAGCCCGTAGGAGATATTGGTCAGGCCGTAGATGGTGTGAACCCCCTTGAACTCCTCCATGATCCGCTCGATGGCTGCTATAGCGGCCATCGCCGATGTGGGGTTGGTGGCGACCGGGTAGATAAGCGGATCGATATAAAGGTCTTCAAGGGGGATCCCCGCCTTCGCCGTGCACGCAACTAATTGCCCGGCCAGTCGCAACTTGTCATCTGCAGATTCAGCCATCATCTCTTCTGACTGACACAGCCCGATCACCTTTGTCCGATATTCAGCGACCAAGGGGAGTATCCCGTGTAGCCGGGCCGGTTCCAGGGTAATGGAGTTGATCATGGCCGGCCCCTTGACCATGGGGAGTACGGCCTCGATCACTTGAGGATCGGGACTGTCAACGCAGAGGGGAAGATCCACCGCGTCCTGGACAACCTCCACAACCCAGCTGAGCCGTTCCCTTTCCTCACCCACAAAGGTCCCCGCATTGACATCGATATAGTGGGCCCCCGCGTCAGCCTGTGCCCTGGCCTCTCTCTGAATCAGGCGGGTATCGCCGTTCTCAATGGCCGCAGCTATGGCCTTGCGTGATGAATTGATCCTTTCTGCAACGATCAACATGGTTTTGACCCTCCGATCAACCGCCGGCCCAGTTCAACCGCTTCGGTGGCATCGGCGCCATAACCGTCAGCGCCAATTTCCTGGGCAAAAGAGGCGTTCACCGGCGCCCCTCCCACCATGACCTTTACCTTTTCTTTGAGCCCCTTTTCCCGCAACGTCGCTAGCACGCGTTTCATTTCAGGCATCGTGGTCGTCAGGAGCGCTGACAGCCCCACGAGGTCCGGGTGGACGGCCTCAATCTGATCCATAAGCTTTTCCACAGTCAGGTCCACCCCCAGATCCACCACATCAAATCCCGCTCCTTCCAGCATCATGATGACCAGGTTCTTTCCGATATCGTGGATATCCCCTTTGACCGTTCCCATAACGATGGTCCCTCTGGACGGGGTGTCTTCACGCTTGAGGAGAGGCTTTACCTTTTCCAGACCGAGTTTCATGGTCATCGCAGAGACCAGCATTTCGGGCACAAAGATCTCATTCTCTGTAAACCGCTGCCCGATGATATCCATGGCCGCAATCAGCCC
The DNA here is from genome assembly GCA_964639275.1 of uncultured Desulfobacteraceae bacterium. Taxonomy (GTDB): domain Bacteria; phylum Desulfobacterota; class DSM-4660; order Desulfatiglandales; family Desulfatiglandaceae; genus CAZXCQ01. The sequence continues at coordinate 2,054 of CAZXCQ010000152.1, forward strand.
ATCCTCAATAATCGTGTTCGGTCCGATCCCTTGGTCGATGGCCGCAGTAACCAGGTCTTGGATTTCGTTTCTCTTCCGGGTAATGACTGCGCCCTTTATCTGTTGCAGTATTTCGCTCATGAACCGTCTCCTCCCTTTTCAATGGTGTCTAAACTGTGGTTAATACCCTTCGTGTACCGCTGAAACAATCGCCTTTAGATTTTCCATGGGTGTAGATAATGGGATCGCACACTCAGGGCCGATTATATCGACACCGGCATCGATGGCATACCGCACCTGTTTGTAAACATCTTCTGGCGTCCCCTGATACAGCGTTTGCGGGTTGTTGACATTCCCTACCAGACAGACACGGTCGCCGATCCGCTCGACGGCCGTCTTCGCGTCCACCTGCCATTCAAAGTGATACCCGTCGAAACCCGCATCGGCAAACATATGAAGTCTGTCCATACAGTTTCCGCACACATGGAGGATGAGCGGGCCTTCGATCTCAACGGTCAATTCCTTGTGGATAGGCAAAAGGAATTCCTCATAGTGGTAGGGACCCACCAGGTTGCCGGTGACATGATCAGCCAAGACCACGATGTCCGCTCCGGCCTGGAATTGCGCCTTGGCCGATGCGATGGTGGCGGGCATCAGCTGCCGGAGCATCCTGGTAATCTTTTCCTTCTCTTCCATCCCCACCTCAAGGAGGAAATTCTGGGTTCCTGCCATATGATAGGAAAGGGTCCACGGTCCCATAACCTTTCCGACGATGGCAACCCGTCCCCCCACATGGCGCCGGAGGATGGAAAGGGCATCCAGCACCACCCGCATGGACGGTTTTTCCAGGAAATCGCCGGGAACCTCCACATCGGAAAAATCCGCGTGGGGAAATGTCTTGGTGTCCGGCATCCGGTCCCGATCGCCCCAGTCGATCTCGCACCCAAGGGCGGCCGCCTCCTGATCCACACTGTACTCCGGCATCACCGTGTCAAAACCGATGATTTCATACCCTGCCAAGGCAAGTTCGGCCATGGCCTGAGGGTCCAGATGGGCCTCTGGAAAAGAGACGCCGCAGGCATCCATGAGTCCATGGCACACGATAGAAGTGGGGTTTCCAGCCGGTGGCCGTTCCCCTTTCATCCCTTTGTAGAGGGCCGACATGACAAGGTTGTACGGTGTTGATTTCATGATATCCGGTCGCCTCCAGTGGTATTATTGACTCAGGTGTGACACCCATCATTTTGCTACAATTACAGGAGCCTCAAATCGGGACATCCTCCAATGACGGAGAAAAGATGTCCTCCAAGAAGATCCCTTGGGTGACGGATTGAGAGGGATTGATGTAAAAAAAATCCTCGGCCCCGTAGGGACCCAGCACAAGTTTTCGGATATAGTCCAGGCTCCCCTGAATCTCTTCATACTCCTTTCCGAATATACGGGCATTTTCCACGGCCCTTTCCCTCGGCTTTCGGAGATCTTCCACGCCCGTCTTGATCAGAACGATATGGGTGTAGTGTTTGAGTTCCTCGGTCATGACCCACATGGCCGTTTCACGGTCAAACCGGCGCATGTAGTCTTCTTCCACGATGCTCAGAGGATCCTTTCCTTCTCGAACCCATCCAGGTGTCAGATAATAGGTCCCGGGTCTTTCCTCAAATGCCTTTCTGTAAGCCCCCAGAGATCCCATGAAAAGGGAGATACAGTCGTGACTGCGTGGAACCAGAAGGCCCTGTTGCCTCGCCACAACACCGACGATCCCGTTGGAACAAAGGCCATAACCCAATACGACCCGCTGGGCACTGGAGGCCGCATGATCAATCTGCTCCTGAATTAATGCAGCCATCTTGTCAGGGGTTCTGTGCAATCCCTGATCCAGATAGCAGATTTCCACACTCCTGTTCAGACCACGGATGACCTCAAGTTCCGGCTCCAGGACCCGGCACGCGATGATGAGGGGGGATGTCTTTTCGTTCTTTGCATCGTAATGTTTGTTTTTATGGTCCATGATCCCAATCAAACATGTTTGATATTTGAGATCGGGTCACATTTCAGGTTTTCGACAAAGAACCGGACAAAGAGGTCGGCCCGTGGGGATCCCTTTCCAAGAGCCGAAAAACATTGTCAAACCCGATGGTGCATCAGTTCCTTGACCAAGGAAATGGCCTCGCCCGCATCTTCCGCATATCCGTCGGCCCCGATGTACTCGGCGAACTTCCGGTTGACCGGGGCCCCTCCCACGATCACCCTCAGGTTCTTTCTGAGACCGGCTTCTTCCAGCGCATCGATCACTCGTTTCATCTCGGGCATGGTGGTTGTCAAAAGGGCGGACAGCCCCAGGATGTCCGGCTTCTTCTCAGCCGCCCGGCTTACGAAATCCTCGGTCTTCACATTGACGCCCAGGTCTATGGTCTGGTAGCCCACGCCTTTTAGCATGGTCAGGACCATGTTCTTTCCGATGTCATGGAGATCTCCCTGAACGGTCCCGATCATGACGATACCCCTGCTTTCCCGGTCGGCGTTTGCCAGGTAAGGCTCGATAACGGGAAGTGCTTCATTAATGGCCCTGGCGGAGAGTAGAACCTCAGGGATAAACACACTGCCGTCCCTGAATCTTTCTCCAATGACCTCCATGGCGGAGAGCATCCCTTGCTGCAAGATATCCTGGGCCTTAAAGCCCCTTTTCAGCATCTCCCGGACACCTTCCTTGATGTTCTTGTGATCGCCTTTAAGCACGCGTTCCCGAATTCCCTTAAATGCGTCATCGCCCCCAGCCGGTCCAGGGGCGACCCGCTCCTTCGTCTGTTGGATCTCCTTCTCCGTAAGGGGTCTGGCCCCCCCGGCTTCGAGGGGAAGCCTCCCTTCCCTTTCAAATCGTTCCCCGATATAGACCAGCCGGTCAAACTGTGTATTGGGAGGGCTGGTATCTCCGATAGACGCAATCAACCGTGTTCCGGGTGATACGACTGCGAACAGATGGTCCAGATAATCTTTCAGATCTTCCCAGGTCGTCGATTCCTCAAGAAGCATAATCTCCGGGATCCCGCCGTGGATAGTCAGTTTCCCGGATCGGCACCATCTCTCGTAGTATTCGTCGATGGTTACCCTGGTCATGGGATAAGGGGTCACAGCGTCAGCGATGTCCATGCCGCAGGTAGGGATGAGATCCATCAGTCCCCGGTTCTCCCCGTCCGGGTGGATGACACTCAATATCCCTTTTTCATGGAGGATTTCAGAGGCTTTTTCGCACCAGGGAACAATCTCCTTTTCAAAATAGGCCGGGTAGGTGACCATGTCGTCTACGTTTGCAGACCAGAGGATGGCATCCGCGGGCGAATCCTTTAGGATGTGAACCAGCTGGTCATAGATATGATCCAGAGCTTCGGCCAGTTCACTCATCTCTTTGTGGTAATCATGATAGTGATAGTAGAAGTCAGTGGCACCGATCAAGGTTTTCTGTATGAAATGCATGGGTGAAGAACATGCAATGCCGAGCCCCTGTCCCACGGCCACGCCATCTTCTCCAACCGCGTTCTTCCAACGGAGAAAGCGCTCGTAGGCCGGTTTCAGCGTGATATTTCCAAAGAGAGAAGCCAGGACGCGATAGTCCCCCTGCCCTTTTATGGCCGGTTCTTTGACCCAGGTCACCGATGCTCCGGATCGTTTCATCTCTCTCGTCGTTCCGTGCCGCACGCTCACCGTGCCTTTGGGGGTATGGTATTCCACATGGGTCATCTGCTCATCGCCATTATCTTCATAGGTGATCTTTACATCCACATCCGATGAAAACTCAAAATCATAGGGAAACTCTTTCAGCCGATAAAGCCCGATGGCCCGGTGTGCGATGTCATCAGGCTTCTCAGGCTTGAGATATTCGGGAATCATCTTGTGCAAAGGCCATCCTTCCCTTCGATGAATATCCTCCACGCTCAGGCCTTCGTATTTCTCGGGCAAGGTCCCTGACAGCGTATGCGCATTATGCCAGAGATCGATTCTGGGCACCCATGGGATCTTGTCTACGAGTTGGCCTCTTGCCACTCTCAGGATCCGCTCTCTATGTGTCAACATCTGTCACTCCTTTCTAATCCCGATGCCCGCAGCGACCGCATCGAATACCCGATATCTTCCATCATACATCCAATCCCCAATTTGAAATATCGTAACTCGTCACTGTTTTTTGATAAAACGCATCGAGGTCCCCACGGGCCGACCATTTCGCCTTGGTGCCGCGTGATAACTGTCTCCATTATGCCTTGGAGTTGCTCGCCCATAGACATTCGCTCCCTTTCAGATCGAAATCGGATAGGCCCCGTGCCTGAGGGTCGTTTCCCGCATGGCCATGTAGTTTTCGAATCTGGCCCAGTCAGGGACCGAGTTGCCGGAACCCATGCAAAAACCGCCACCGGGCCCTACTTCCCGGAGGAGGTGTTTTGTGTATTCTTCCACCTCCTGAACCGTTCCACTCCGAAGCAGCTCATTGGCCACGTTACCCACAAGGGTGATGCGCTCCCCATATTCCCGCTTCATCTTCATAATGTCCATGCACGTGGGATCGATCGGCTGAAGGACGTCTATCCCGGTCTCAATAATATCCGGCATCAGCGATGTCACATCGCCGTCTGAATGCATGATGAAGATCCGATCCAGTTCATGACAGCGCCGGGCCATCTCTTTGTACCAGAAGAAGACATGTTCGCGAAGGGTCTCAGGCGAAATCATGGGGCCGGTCCCGAAGGCGAGGTCATCCACAACCCAGACCGCACCGACGCAATCCCTGGACAGCAGGGTCTCCAAGGCGCTGAACTGAATTTCCGCCACCCTCTTGAAAACGTCTGTTACCAGCTGAGGGTCCAGGATAAGCCTCATGGAAAAATTCTGAAAGCCCATGAGCATCCAGGTCAGGGTAAATATCTTTCCTGAAACCGCGATGATCTTCATCCCCTCCGGGAGGAGAGGTTCGGCCTTGTAAAGGTTCGTGAAATCCAGCTCCGCTGCCGCTTCCCACGGGAACGCCTCAAAATCTTCACGTTCATGAATAAAACTGGTGACCTCCAAATTCCAGGCCTTCGGATCGGTCTCCTCCGGCCGGTCCTTCTTCACCTTCTCACGAAGGATCTTCGTGATCTTCGATTCACTGGTCACCCCTCCGGGGGTCATCATGCTCACCGGGATCGGGATGAAATCGTACCCTGCCCCGGTCCAGAACTCCACCTGTGCCTCCATGTCGTCCGGGGTGACCTCACGACCCAGGAACTGGCCTTGAATCGGATACGAAATCAAGACCTCGCACAGGGGCACTCTGTCCGCCTCCTGGTGATTCACCACCTTCCTGAACCGTCCATCGAAATCGGGTTTGTTCATTGTTTCATTCCTCCGGTGCACTGGGGTGTATCATCACCCTATTCAGCTATGGGAATTCAGTCTGAACCCATTTATTTCAACATCATCTTCGGGAGCCACAGCGATAACTCGGGAAAGGCAACCGTGATAATCAACGCCACAATCGTCAGCCAGAGATACGGCATGTTGGCCCGATAGATCGCCCCCACAGGGATCTCATCGCCGACCACGCTCTTGAGATAGAAGATAGAGGGTCCGAATGGTGGCGAGAGATAGGAGATGTGCATATTCATGCAAAACACCACCCCGAACCATACATTGTCAAACCCCATGTCCAGGATGATGGGGACAAAGAGTGGCATGGTCAGCAACACGATCCCGATCCAGTCCAGGAACATCCCTAAGAAGATTAAGATCAGCTGCATCCCGATAATCGCCCCCCACTTGCCGAAGGGGAGCACCGTCACCGCGTTCCGGACGAATTGATCCCCGCCTGCAAGGGTATAGACGCCGATGATGGTCTGCGCACCAAAGAACAGCCACGCAAGCATGCACGACACTTTTACGGTATCATAGAGGGCTGTTTTGATCCCGCCGAAGGTTAACTTGCGGTTGACGGCGGCGGTGATGATCGCCCCGAGACAACCGATCCCCGCAGCCTCTGAAGGCGTGGCCACCCCCGCATAGATCGATCCCAGCACCACACCGGCGAGAATTCCCGGCATAACGAGACCTTTCAAGAGGGCCAGTTTCTGACGGAACGGTATATCCCGCTCCTCTTTGGGGGCGGCAGGCGCCATCTCCGGTTTGAGCCAGGTGGCAATGATGATGTATAGGATAAAGAGAACGCCCAACAAAAGACCCGGGATGATGCCGGCGATAAACAGATCGCCCACGGAAGCGCCCGCTGTCATGGCATAGACAATAAAGACAACGCTGGGGGGGATGAGGGTCGCCATCCCGCCCCCTGCACAGATACTTCCCAAGGCGATTCTCCCGTCGTAGTTTCGTTCCAGCATACTGGGAAGGGCGATCATGCCAAACGTGACGATTTCCGCCCCCACGATCCCAACCATCGCCGCCATAATGGTGCAGGAGATGATGGTCCCGATGGCCAGTCCACCCCTAAAAGGTCCGGACCAGATATGGACCGCCTTGAACAGTTGATCGGCGACGCCGGACTGCTGCAGGATCGCCGCCATAAATATGAAGAGCGGGACCGCAACAAGGGCATAATTGAGCATCATGTTATAAACCCGGCCGACCATCATGACCATGATGTTGGGGCCGAACAGGGTCAGAGAGAATATGACTGCAGTAGCGCCCATCACCCATGCCAAGGGGAGGCCGGTCACCAACAAAATCACAAAGGTTACGAGTAACAGAACCGTGATTAATTCGATACTCATAATTCCTTACCCCGGATTGCGAAGTGGAGGTCTCGAATGAATTTCGCTGTGCCTTGAAGGAGTATGAGCCCGGTTCCTACGACCAGAGCGATTTTGATGGGATAGACAGGCGGATCCCACGCGGAACTGGTGGTCTCCCTCACCATGATGGACTGCCACGTGTACCTGCAGGCCGCCCACAGAAAAACGCCTAGATAGAGGGCAAAGAAGAGATAGGTGACGGAATCTATGACGGCCCGCTGTCTGGGCGTCAGCCGGTCGTAGATCAGATCGATCTTTACATGCCGGTTGTCGTGCAGGGCCCAGGCCGCGCCCAGGACATAGCTGACACCACACCCGAACACCATTGACTCACTGACCCAGAGGGTCGGGAGGTGAAAAATGTATCGCATCACGATCTCATAGATAATGAAGACCACGACCGCCAGGATCAGCCAGCTCCCTGCCTTTCCCACATTGATAGATAATCCGTCTATCACAGATAGAATCTTTTTCATGGTGACTCCCTGTGCGCCTGGGGTTGCGGGTTTGTTGGGTTTGTTGGGTCGATTCACACGACTCAGTGCGAAGAAAGGAAGAGAATACCCTTCCTTTCTCCGCCCTGTCTTTCCCGTGGTTAATCGATCAGTTTCAGCTCTTTCAGCCACGCCTTTTGAGAATCGATCACTTTCTTTGCCATGGGGCTCTTTTTGGCAAACTCATCCCAGACTTCCATGGAAACGGCACGGACCCGTTTCAGGTCCTCCTTGGTCCATTCCTGCACGGTGACGCCCTTTTCCTTCATCTCTTTGATGGCCCTGATGTCGTCGATGGCGATCCGTTCGATGCTGTCCCAGCACCACTCCCGGCAGGCGGTCTTGAGGATTTGCTGGATGTCGGGTGGCAGCTTTTTCCACTCGTTGATGTTGACGCTGAAACTCCCTAACGGCATGGAGTGAAAACCCGGGTAGTTCATATATTTGGCCACCTGGAAGAAGCCCATCCGCTGATTCATGGAGGGGGATGCCCAGTCGCTGGTATTGATGACGCCCTTGTCAAGGGCCGAGTAGACCTCACCCCCCGGCAGAACCACGACGGATGCGCCCAGTTTCTGGAAAAGCATGGCGGTCATCCCCTGCGGCACGCGCATCTTTAGACCCTTGAAATCTTCCATCTTACTGATGGACTTTGTAGAAACCATGGACTCAACGCCCCAGAACATCCATCCAACCGCGTAGGCGTTGTAAGGTTTGTACATCTCGTTCAACATTTCCCAGCCGCCCTTGTAGTACATCCAGGCGTCTTTCTGCCAGGGCTGGGAATAGGCGGCAACCATATCCGAGATGGCGGCAAGCCCGGGTTCCTTACCACTGAAATAGCCGGGCCACATGTGCATGCATTGGATCACGTCGTTCTGGAGGGCATCTAAAGCCTCAAATGTGGGCACAATGGCGCCCGCGGGGTAAGGAGTTATCTCCAGACGCCCGTTTGTGAGGACTTTAACCCTCTTACAGAAATCAACAAATGTCTGATACGAAAGTTCTGCGGCACTCCAGAATGCCTGTGCCTTCCATTTGATGGGTTTGTCCGCTGCCGTTGCCGGGCCGACCGTGAAAACACACAGGATCACCACGGAAATGAATACCAAAAGGACTTTGCTCTTTTTCATTTCAACATCTCCTCCTTCTTATTCAAGGTAAGTAACCTGCAAGACACCTTTGCCGACTTCTCAATTCCACCTCCTTTCTTCTAGGTTCTGTTTGTTCATTCAAATCGTCCCTCTCTGAACGCTGCCACATATTCCAAGCTCGAATCATCCTTCCCTGCAACCAGCTGGGCTGCTTTAACAGCCCCGTACAGCTGTCTGTCTGTGGGGTCCAGAATCACCGCATCCAGACCCCGGTATATGGCTGTAACAAGAAAGGTGAGATTGACAAGCCCCTTCTTCGGAAGACCGTGAGAGACACGGTTCAGTCTGCAGGTGGTGTGAACTCCGGGGAACGCCGTCATGATCCGATCGATAGCTTCAATGGTATTCACCGCGGACCGTGGATGGCTGGCAAGGGGGTGTGGCAGGGGATCAATGTAGAGATCTTCCAGGGGAATCCCCGCCTTTTCGACCGCTTTCACCAATTCTCCAGCTATCTGCACCTTCTCTTCGATGGTCTGAGGCAGGAGATGTTGGGCTTGACAACACCCGATAACCTTGGTCTTGTGCTCGACCACCAAAGGGAGAATGCGCATCAGTCGCATCGGTTCAAGGTTAACACCGTTGATGAGGGGGCGCCTTTTCAAGAGATCCATGACAGCGCATATCGCCTCAGGGTTCGGGCTGCCAATGGATAGGGGGAGGTCGGTGACCTCTTGAACCGCCTCGACAACCCATCTGAGCCGTTCGGCTTCTTCGCCCGGAAATACTGCGGCATTCACCTCAATATAGTCGGCACCGGCCTGTTCCTGCGCCTTGGCCTCGTTCTGGATAAATCGCTTGTTTGCAGACGAAATGGCAGACGCGATATAGCGGCGGGAGGAATGGATTCTTTCGGCGATGATGAGCATGGGCAATAATATCCATCTGCTGCACGTTTAGTCTTTGCTGTTTTCCCGGCAAAAAGAGTGCCGGATCTGACATAAGAAAAACAATAACGAAATCAATGAGTTGAAGAAAAGGACACCCCTGAAGACCTCAAGTGGGTGCACCGAGAGGTGCACCGGATGGTTCGATGCGCACGATTTGGGGCAGAGAAGGCGTGTTTCAGGTCCCCGGTTTTTTCAAACGGCCCTGAAGGACCCTTCGGGAGATACCCAGGTATTGGGCGGTCCGGGTCTGATTCCCCCCGTGCTTCTCCAGTGCCTTCCGGAGGATGAATCTGTTCAACCTTTCCAAGTCCAGGTTGTCCGGTGGCAGATCAAAACCATCGCAGCCAAGAACAGGCCTGGTCTGACGGGTCTCCGCTGCTTCGTCACCTGGCTGGTCGATGAAGCATAGATCTTCCGCGGTGACACTGGAGGCGCCAGCGGTCAACGCCAGATGCGCCATGGCGTTTTTGAGCTGGCGGACATTTCCGGGCCATGAGAAAGAAAGGAGAAATTCTTCAGCATCCCGGGTAAAACGATCAAAGGATTTTCCCCTGCGTGCGCATGCCCTGTTCACGAAATGAAGGGCCAAGGGAAGGATGTCGTCCAGGCGCTCCCGCAAAGGGGGTATCCGGATGGTGCCGGTGTTGATGCGGTAGAACAGATCGAGACGGAATCGTTTTTCACGGACCTCTTTGGCAAGATCCTTGTTTGTCGCACAGATGATTCTGAAATCAACGGGGATTTCCTTGATGCCCCCGAGTCGGCAGATCTGTTTCTCTTCCAGGACCCTCAGAAGTTTGGCCTGGAGCTCGGGCGGCATCTCTCCGATTTCATCCAAGAAAACCGTGCCCCCGTGGGCGGCTTCGAACTTCCCCATGCGGCCTTTGGCCGTGGCGCCCGTATATGCCCCCGGCTCATGTCCGAACAGTTCACCTTCAAAAAGCTCCCGCAATATGGCACTGCAGTTGATGGCCACAAACGGCCGGAGTGCATTTATCTGACCGTAGTGATGAACGTATCTGGCAATCAGTTCCTTTCCGGTACCGCTCTCCCCTTCGATTAATACGGGGATCTCCTTTTCTGAGCTGTACTGCTCTGCCTGATGGACGACCTGGCGCATGGCGTCTGAATAGACGCAGAGACGATCCAGCCCGATTTCTTCAAGATAGGCGGCACGCAGCTGCTCGACCTCTCCGCGTACGGCACGGGTTTCGGCGGCAACCTGATCGTTAAATTCCCTTTTGAGACGTGCATAATTCTCCTTCAGGGCCGCATATTCGGCGGATCTTTCAATGGTGATGGTCAATTCTCGGATATCGATCGGTTTCTGAAGGTAGTCGTATGCGCCGTACTTCAACGCCTTTATGGCGTTGGCCATATCCCCGTGTCCGGTAATCACGATAATGTTCACAGGCGCCCGCTCGACCATCTTGATGCGCCGGAGGAATTCCAGGCCGTCCATTCGGGGCATCCGGATATCTGTGATGAGAAGGTCAAAATCCTGAGAATGGAATTCCCGAAGACCTTCCATTCCGTCCGCCGCACAGACCACATTATGGCCTGATTTCTTCAGGAAGTTGGAGAGACTCTTTCTCACATCCGGTTCGTCGTCGGTCAGAAGGATTTTCATGGGTGTTCCCCTGCAGGGAAGGTCAGGATAAAGGTGGCGCCGCCTTTGTCATTATTGAACGTTTCAATCTGCCCGTCAAACTCTTTGACAATGGATTGGGTAATGGTGAGCCCCAGACCGGTCCCTTTTCCCGCTTCCTTTGTGGTAAAGAAGGGGTCAAAGATCTTTCTTCTCTGGTCGTCGGATATGCCGGTGGCATTATCACCGACCTCAATGAACACGGTCCCATCTGTCACGTCGGTACGAACCCAGAGTTCCTTATGGTCATGGGGGCAGTCGTCCAACGCCTGACGGGCGTTGACCACCAGGTTCATGATGACCTGTTCCAGCCGATTCGGGTGCGCCTTCAATAAAGGAAGACCCTCTTTCAATTTCTTCTGGACCCGTATACCGTGGGCCTCCAGCTGACGTCCGATCATGGAAAACACGTTGTCAATGGCTCGATTCGCGTGAACATCCAGGGGTGCCGGCATGCGATCCTCCCTGGCGAAGTCGCGAATATTCCGTATGACCTCTGTCATCCGTCCCACCTGATGGGATACCATCTCCAGGCTCTCAAGGAGTTCGTCTTCCTCCAGGGTCCATCCTTCCTCCCTTCCAAACAGGATCCCATCTGTGACAACCCGGATGGTATTCAGTGGCTGGTTCAACTCATGGGCAATTCCCGCGGCCATGGTCCCTAAGGCCGCCAGACGATCCTCGTGGTAGAGCTTCAGTTCATTCAAGCGGGCCTTTTCAGCCATCTCCTTGAGTTCGGTCGTATCGTCCAAAATAAAACAGATACCGGCCGAGCCCTCATATTCAAGGGCCTGCGCGTAGCTGCTGTAATTAAGATCTCTGGACCTTGTTCTTACCTTAAGCTCTAGCCGCAGAGGTCCCTTTTCGCTTCCCTCAAACATTTGTTTGAGCTTGGATCGAACCCCTTCTTGTTCCTCCACACACACCGCCTCAAGTAAGTCCTGCAAACCGATTTCTTTACCCGAGACCGCAAGAAGCTCCTCAAAACGTTTGTTGTAGTAGAGTGCTTTTTCTCTTCCAAAAAAAGCGATCCCGAGCCCTGCATAATCAGTAATGGTCTTGAACATGGATTCGGAGCTCTTCAGTCTGCTCTCTACCCGTCGTTCGTGGGTAATATCGCGAATGTGATGAACGGCACCGAAAACCCGTCCGTTGAAGTCGCGCATCAGCGCTGTGTTGCCGGTCACGAAACGGCCGGCCCCGGTGATCATGGGGATAAATGCCAACGAACGAACCGCGTCTCCTTCCCGCTTGAAATCCAGATAAGTTGCCTCCCACTGAGGGTCCGGATCAAGGATGAGATCGACGATGATCGGACGTCTTATCCCGTAAAAAGGGAGAGCATACTCGCGGCTCCCCTTGCCGATCACTCGAGAGGCATTCCACCCTGTCATTTGCTCGACCGCTCTATTCCATGCCGTTGTCTTTCCCTCAGTGTTTATCATGAACATGGGGATCGGCACGAAATTCAATAAGTCATCGGCCTTCTTAGACGTATTCATCTTGCTGAACCAGAGTTCAAAGAGACCGATGGCCGCCCTCACGAAGGCTTCGGCTTCCGACGTCAGATGTGCCCCATCAGCGCCTATGATAAGGATGAATCCCGATAGATACTCTCCCAGGAAGAGAGGGAGAAGCAATCGCCTGGAATGGCCGGCTGAAGACCCAGAATGGACAAACCGGGATTGAACGATCTCTTTCTTTTCAAGAGCTTCCCAGATCGAGCCCGGGATATCCTCGGCTGTCAGGGTCGCCGACGCATCCTCAGCATTAGCGGCCCAGCAACTCAACATCTCAAGCTGAAATGCACCGGATGGGATGTACAATTTACGAAATAGTATGGCGGCATCTGCCGAAATGACACCACAGAGTATTTGAAGCGTCTCGCTCAGACGCGGGCTCTGAATCTGGGCATCGGTCAAAGTGCCCGCCATTATTCCCAATGCCTGGATCATTGACAGTTTTGGGAAAACACCCTTCCTGACTTTACCCATTGAACGACCTCATTTGGGACTTGAAAATAGATCCTGGATGTTCGATAGTGGTTGTTGGATGGTGACCGCTGAGACGGTACTTGCCTAACATGATTGCCTAACATGATCAAGGCATAAAGAAAGTCTTGTGCGTATGGTTTTGGGGTCCGATACCGGCGGACTTTCTGAAGATGGCCTTTTTACGAAGCCTTAAAGGTTCAGAAGCACCTATCTGAAGATCTTATTAAAAACAAGGGGGGAGTCAAGAAAAATCGCCTTGGATTGTGGGCGAAGCCCGCGCGATACCCTGTGTAAGGGGATACTTCATAGAACCTGGTGGATCTCAAAGGGAGCATCCGGGGGAACATGATATTGCGGGGAT
>CAZXCQ010000153.1:0-15304 GCA_964639275.1 uncultured Desulfobacteraceae bacterium
TCGGTGATTTCTTAACGCTCTCTAACGGTCTCAGACAGGGATACACCCTTCAAAACGGAACCCCCATTGCCCTCTCCATGTGCCAATTTTGAAAAAAGCTAAATTGAGTCAAAACACAAAAGGTGCCCGGAAAAAGGCACCTTTTGTGGGCAATTATCTAAACGGGGCGGCGTACATCAGACCGCCGTTGGTCCAGAGGTCATTTTGTCCACGCGTAAGCTTTAGCGGTGTATTGGGTCCCACGTTTCGCTCAAAAATCTCACCATAGTTGCCCACTTGCTTGATGATGTTGTAGGCCCATTTTTCATCCAGCCCCAGGGCCTTTCCCATCCCAGGGGTCACCCCCAGAAAACGCTGGATCTGGGGATCTTTGCTCTTGAGCATCTCATCCACATTCTTTGAGGTAATACCAAACTCCTCGGCCTGGATCAGCGCCATAACCGTCCAGTTTACGATGTCGTACCACTGATCATCCCCGTGGCGCACCACCGGGGCAAGGGGTTCTTTGGAGATGATCTCGGGCAAGAGTACGTAATCATCCGGATTGGGGGCCACCGATCGATGGGCGGCGAGCTGAGAGGCATCCGAGGTCAGGCAGTCGCAACGGCCGGCAAAAAAGGCCTTGCTGAGCTCGGCCGTCTGCTCGATTACCACCGGCTTCCACTCCATGTTGTGTTTCCGGAAAAAGTCTGCCGCGTTCAGTTCCGTGGTCGTCCCCGGGAGGACACACACGGTCGCCCCGCTCAGCTCCTTGGCACTCTTGATCCCCAGCTTCTTGGGGACAAGAAACCCCTGGCCATCATAAAAATTGACATGACAGAAGTTTAGTCCATTGGTTGTCTCACGGGTCAGGGTCTGGGTCGTATTCCGGCACAGGACATCAATTTCCTTGGACTGCAGGGCCGGGAGGCGTTGGACTGCGGTCAGGGCCGTATACTTTATCTTGTTTGCATCACCAAATACGGCAGCGGCAATGGCCCTGGCCGTATCCACGTCAAGACCCTTCCACTGGCCTTTGTCATCCGGCATACTAAATCCGAAGACCCCTCCGTTTACACCGGCAATCAGATAGCCCCTGGCCTTTACTTCATCCAGGGTCCCGGCCATCGCCAGGCCGGTCAAGATAAAGACCGTCACCACCACGAGAACTGCGCCCAATCTAAGTCTTTTCATCGGCATCTCCTCCTTATTTGGTTTAAAGTTTCTCAATAACCAGGTAACCCTCTCACCATATGCCGGTCCACCGGATCTGTCTGAACCGGGGACCCATTTTTTAAACCCGGACAGGATTTAAGCCAGTGTAACCGTTCACGGGTTCAAAGGTTCAGGGGTTTCCCGTTGAAAGCAGGATTGCATTCTTGTCCGCAGATTTCATTTTGGGCGCGTATCCACGTGAAAAGCGCCCGGATTCGTCTGTCCCAACCTGAAAATTGGCGACGTATTGGCAAGCATGTGGCAAAGCCAGCATGTTTCATGTGGACTCCAGGTCTTCTATCTTGTCCTTTTCCCTAACGCCTAACGCTGAACCCGGAACCTTTGAACGCATACAAACCAGTCTTGGTTTCAGAAAGATGCCCGTATCACGCCCTTTTATCCAAAACTGACGATAGAGGGCAAGAATTTGTTTGCCCGTCTTCGCAATATATCACCAAGCAACCCTTATTCCAAGTAAAGCCGCAGGCAAGTATATGGGAATCCGTTCTTTCATCTTGATCCACAACTCCATTTGGCCTATAGTCGCGGGTCAAAAAGCGATCCCTTATCCGTTGTAAAGATAATCGGGGCGCCATCGAGGTAAAAGGCAGAAGATCACCGGGAAGGGATATGGAAGAAAAAGGCATCCCTCGGAAAGCTGGCAACCCGGGTCACGGCCCGCGGCGGGGCGTGGCACAGAGGGTCGGCATAGTGGCGGTCGCCCAGACAAAGTATGACAAGAGACCGGAGATGCACCTCCAGGACCTGGCCCTTGGGCCTGTCCATGAGGTCCTCGACAAATCAGGACTTCGGTTTACCGAGGATAGTACCGGGATCGACGCGACCATCAGCTGTTCTCAGGATCACTGGGACGGGTGGACCATCTCAAGCAAAAACATCATTGACGCCGCGGGCGGTCATCTGAGGCCCGAAGAAAAGGTGGCCGAAGACGGGGCCTATGCCCTCTATTATGCGGCGCTCTGCATCCTTGCCGGGCACTACGAGTGTATCCTGGTGGTGGCGCATACCAAGGAATCACAGGTTGACGGGAGGGTGATCGAAAATTCAGGCCTGGAGCCCCTCTATACCCGGATGCTCGGGCTTGACTTTACATCCTGCGCCGCCCTGCAGGCAAGACAGTATATGGAGACAAGCGGCATATCTCCCGAGCAGTGCGCCCGGGTGGTCGTCAAAAACCGCAAAAACGCCATGATCAACCCCTGGGCCCAGGCCCCTGAGATACTGACGGTGGCCGATGTCATGGGCTCCCCCGTCCTCTCCGACCCCATCAAGGCCCTGGATGCCAAACCGGTCTCGGACGGCGCCTGTGCAGTGATCGTGGCCAGCGAAGAAAAGACAAAGAAATGGACCGGCCGGCCCGTATGGATAGAGGGGTTGGGCTCCTGCTATGATCGGCATTACCCGGGATACCGGGATCTCACAGACCCCGTTTCCCTGAGGGAGGCAGCCAGGCGGGCGTACAGGATGGCCGGTATCGGGGACCCTCGCAGCGAGTTAGACCTGGTGGAGCTCTCGGAGTACTATTCCTACCAGGAGCTTCTCTGGTCAGAGGGTCTTGGGCTCTGCGAGAAGGGCCATGGGGGCCGGCTGCTGGAGTCGGGTGCGACCCAGATCGGGGGAGAGATCCCGATCAACCCCTCGGGCGGGCTCCTCTCGGGGGTCCCGGTCAATGTGGCAGGGCTCAACCGCGCGGTGGAGGCGGTCATCCAGCTCAGGGGAGAGGCGGGTAAGAGACAGGTGGATGGGGCGAGAACCGCCCTGATTCACGGGACCGGCGGGGTGTGCGGACAGATGCACTGTGTCATCAGCATCAGGAGGGGGTTCTGATGGGTAAAAGGGTGGCGATTATCGGGGTCGGTCAGACAGACCACCGCTACATACGACCCGATATCAACCATGAAGAGATGATCAACGAGGCCGTAAGGCTGGCCCTTGAGGATGCAGACCTTACCATCAGCGACATCGATACCGTCATCATCGACAATATGGACCTCTTTGAGGGGCACTATCTGGCAGACGCCATGGTGGTTGACGGGGCCGGGATGTTCCTGAAACCGGGTCTAAAGATGAACACCGGTGGTACGAGCGGGGCAACCGCCGTGGCAACGGGCTGGCAGCACGTGGCATCCGGGCTCTTTGAGACGGCCCTTGTGATCGGGTGGCAAAAACAGGATGCATCCCCCTCGATCGCATCGCTTGTGACCGCCCGCGAGCCCTTTTATGACCGCGGTATGGCAGCGGGGGCCGTGGGGATCTTTGCAAGCATGGGGCTCAGTTATATGCAGGAGACCGGGTGCCAGGAGGAGCATGCAGCACTGGCAAGGGTCATCATGGCCGATAACGCCAGGAAAAACCCCCATGCCCACCTGAGGCTGGATCTGACAACCGAAGATGTGCTCAAATCGCGGGTCCTGGTCTGGCCCGTGAGGCTTCTACACATGTCCCCCACCTCCTGTGGGGCCTGCGCCCTGATCCTGGCCGATCAAAGGAGGGCCACGAAGGGACCAAAGGCCCCGGTCTGGATCAAGGACCTTGAGACGGCCCACCGGGAGGTATCCGTATTCAGGGGAGGGTGTGTGGAGCCCCAGCCCACCACCACGGCGATTGAGGTGGCATCGTCAAGGCTTTACAGACGAAACGGGATCACCAGACCTGCAAAGGATATAGACGTATGGGAGCTTTACACGCCATCTTCGTGGGCACTCTTTCCATGGATGGAGCACTTTTCTATCTGTGAAAAGGGCCAGGCCTGGCGGCTGGTGGAAAAAGAGGCCACCCGGATAGAGGGCGAGATCCCGATTGAGCCCTCGGGGGGTGTGGTCTCCACCAATCCGATCGGCGCCTCCGGAGTCATCAGGGTGGCGGAGGCGGCCTTGCAGTTGCGGGGAGATGCGGGTGAACGCCAGGTCACAAAAAAGGCAGAGACGGCCATCGCCTGTGCATGGGGCGCTGCCAGCTG
This sequence comes from uncultured Desulfobacteraceae bacterium, assembly GCA_964639275.1. Lineage (GTDB taxonomy): Bacteria > Desulfobacterota > DSM-4660 > Desulfatiglandales > Desulfatiglandaceae > CAZXCQ01. Next base: position 4,175 of record CAZXCQ010000153.1, read on the forward strand.
GATCGTGATCTTCTATCTCTGCAACCATCCGTAATCAGTTGCGGGTGTCGCCCTCGGGCTCGCAGGGGGATCAGGGGTAAGGTGGACGTTTAGAGAAATCCGAAAGGAATGAGATATGACAGAGACTGATAACGAATTGCTGGAGATCATTATCCCGCTTGACCTGAGATACAAATGGGGGGCCGGACCCCACCTGGGGGCCTTTTTGAGGGGGCTAAGGGATGGTCGAATCATCGCAAACCGATGCCCCGGATGTGGGCGTCTCCAGCTTCCCCCCACCCCTGCCTGCGGACGCTGCCATATCAGGATGGGGGAGGACTGGGTCGAGCTCTCGAACCAGGGGACCGTGATATCCTACAGCTTTGTGGTGGACCCCATGTACGATGCGGGGATCGGCGATATGAGGCCCGTGCCTTATACGATCGCAGGCATTGTTCTGGACGGGGGACCTGATGTGGCCTTCTTTCACAAACTGGCGGAGGACAGACCGGAAAAGGTAGAGGTGGGGATGCGGGTCGAGGCGGTCTTTCGGCCAGGGCCGGAGAGGGAAGGCACGATCGAAGACATCATCCACTTTCGCACCATTGAATCATCCTGAGGAGCAACAGATGGCCCATAAAAGACCAACCAAATATACCGAGATGTTTCATCTGGTGACCCCCGGCAGGCGTTTTGACGTCCTGAGCCTGGACCCTTATGTGGCCGAGGGAAGACTCGCGATGCCCTACCGGTACTTCCCGGGGCCCATCGCCACGCGCTTTTTTCAGGAACTCCGGGACAACCAGCGGATACTCGGCATCCGGTGCCGCAAATGCGACAGGGTGTATGTCCCGGCCGAGTCCACCTGCGGAGGCTGTTTTGAGAAGCTCGAGGAGTGGGTTGAGGTGGGAAACGAGGGGGTCCTCCAGACCTATACCACGACCCATTACCGCCTCCCGATCCACCCCCTTCCATCTCCCATCATGTACGGTCTTATCAAGCTCGATGGGGCGGATACGGGGCTTCTTCACCTCCTGGGGGAGGTCGATCACAGGGCCCTTGAGATTGGGTGCCGGGTGGAGGCGGTCTTTCGGGATGAGAGGCAGGGAAACATCCTGGATATAAGATACTTTCGGCCGATCAATCAGGAAATCAGTACGGCTGTCCAATTTTAGAGTGTAATGCCAGGGAGCGTTTGATGGATTTTTCCCTTTCAGAAGAACACCGGATGATACAGAGGAGTATCAGGCGGTTTTGCGAGACGGAGCTGGACCCCATTGCCAGTGAGATAGACCGGGAGGAGCGTTTTCCTATGGCGGTCTATCAAAGGCTGGGCCAGGAAGGCTTTCTAGGCGCCCTGGTCCCGGAGAAATATGGAGGGAGCGGCTCCGACCTGATGAGCATGTATATTATCAAGGAGGAGCTTTGCCGATCGGCCGCCGGCATGGGTGTGTCTGTGGCGATCTGTACCCTCAACTGGGCCCACTTTTTATCCAGGCTGGGGACAGAGGAACAAAGAAAGAAATACATTTCCCCTGTTATCCGGGGGGAAAGACTCGCTGCCTACTGCCTCACCGAGCCCAATGCCGGCACCGATACCCTGGGGATTGAGACCCGGTCGCGCCGGGACGGCGGATACTTTGTCATCCATGGGACAAAGACGTTTATCACCAACGCGCCCCTTGCCGACTATTTTATCGTGGTCACCCGCACCAGCGGGGAAAGGACCATCCGCGGCGCAACCAACATCATCCTCGAGAGGGGCTCAGAGGGGCTCAGTACGGGACCGCCCTTTGAGAAGCTGGGAATGCGATGTTCCCCAACGGGTGAGGTCTTTATGGAAGGGGTGAGGGTCCCGGAGGAACAGGTGCTGGGAACCGAGGAGGAGGGATTCCAGGATATGTTTACCACCCTTAATGCCGAGAGGGCCCTGGCCGCTGCCACGGCAACGGGGATTGGCCAGGCCTGTCTTGACGCCTCGGTCCGCTACGCCCGCGAGCGGCTCCAGTTTGGGAGACCCATCGGCACCTTCCAGTTTGTCCAGGGGATGCTGGCCGAGATGGCCATGAACCTGGAGACCGCCCGTACCTATGCCCACAAGGTGGTATGGCTCTACGATAAAGACCGGACCATCCGCCATGAGGCGGCCATGGCCAAGCTCTTTGCCTCTCAGATGGCCATGAAGGCGGCACAGGATGCGGTGCAGATCCATGGGGGATACGGGTACATAAAGGATTTTCCAGTGGAGCGGTACTACCGGGATGCCAAACTGGGGGAGATCGGGGGTGGGACCTCGGAGGCCCAAAAACTTGTCATTGGAAGGACCCTCATGAAGGAGGGCTGAGAGATTTCGATTCCCATAACGGGGGATGATCATGAATGAGAAGACCTCTTACTGGAATGAGGAGATTGAGACACTGCCCCGGGAGAAGATGCGATCTCTTCAATACCAACGCATAAAGGACCGCCTGATGTATCTGGCGGAAAACTCCCCTTTTTATCAAAGGAAATTTGGGGAAACAGGTCTGGAAGCGGGGAAGATAAGAGAGCTGGACGATTTTCGCGAACAGGTCCCCTTTACCACCAAAGAGGAGGTGCAGGAGCAGAGGGAGAGGAGAAAGGATCCCTATGGCGGGCTCCTGTGCGTGCCCCCGCAAGATATTGTCCACCTGACGAGAACCGCCGGGACCACGGGGGTCCCCACCCTATACGGCTTCACCCTAAAGGACCTGGAGCAGGTCGGGGAACTTACGGCGCGAATATGGTACCAGATCGGGGCCAGGAGGGGTCACACCGTGGCCATTGCCACCATGGGTTGCTGGAATTCCTTTGCCACCGCGCTGGTGGAAGGGTTGCGAGCAGGGGGAATAGGGAGATATCATTTTAGCATGCCTGTCCCGGGAGAGGAGGTATTCCCCATCGAGATCCTCCCCAGATGGATGGATGTAGAGGGGATATACCTCTCCTCAAGGCCGCTCTGGCACGTCACGAAAAGATATGGGGGGAGGCTCCAGGAACTCCTCCCCAGGCTCGCGTATCTCTTTATGGCGGGGCAGCATGTGACCCCGGCCTTTAGGAAGGGGATAGAGGCGCTCTGGGGGGGCAGGCTCTTCGAGGCATACACCATGACCGATGTGGCTCTTCCAGCGGCCAACTGCACGGCGCAGACAGAGACCTTCCACTTTCCCGAAGACGCCTTTTTCCTGGAGGTGATCGATCCTGATACGGGCGAGGACCTCACCGGGAGCGGGAAGGTGGGCGAGATCGTCGTCTCATCGCTCCGCCTGGAAGGGACCCCACTCCTGCGTTTTCGGAGCGGGGATTTGGGGTTTACCGTCTTCAAAAGGTGCCCCTGCGGTCGAACCGGGATGCGGTTGGGCATCTCGGAGAGGATGGCGCATGCGGTTGATGTGGGTAATCGGACGGTCTTTAGTTCAGAGATCGAAGAGATCCTCTACGGGATTCCCGAACTCTTTCTAAGACAGTACTATCTGGTAAGAAAAAAGACCCAGCCCCAGGAATCGCTGATCCTCCGTGTGGAGCGGCCATCGGATCTCTCCAATGAGGGTCGGTTAAAGAAAGTCCTCGTCTCCAAGATCAGAGAGGCCCTTGATGTGGACTCACAGGTCGAATTTATCTCCGAAGGAGATGAGAGATTTGTCGCCCTTTACAAGTTCCTAAAGGTGGTTACGGAGTAGAACTATATCGCGCCACCACCCTTTTCCGCTCTTCCTCGGGCAGGGATCGAACATAAGACCTCCAGCCGGGACACCAGCCAGTATGCCACCTCCACAGGCGGGACAAGAGCGACCGGGGATTTTTGTCATACCTGGCCCTGAACTTACATGTCTCACAGCGACTCATTGTTGCACCTCCTCTCCCTACAAACTTGACAGCAAGGTGTTGTTGAGCTAATCAAACATCTAATTAAATCTTGTGGTTAGTGTCAAGGTAATATTTTTGTCTCTCAATCCCTGCTCCCCGGTTTACGGGAGCGGGCCTTTGTCCCTTATGGGATTTTCTCGAGGGGGTATCAGAGATGAATGAAAAAAAGGTCGTTCTGACAGTGTCCGTAACCGGTTCAATTGGTGACAGGGAAGGAAACCCTTCACTTCCCGTAACCCCCAAAGAGATCGCAGAGAGCGCCCTTGAGGCATATCAAGCCGGGGCCTCTGTCGCCCACATCCACGTGAGGGATGTGGAGACAGGAAGGCCTTCGATGGAGTTTGGCCTTTATAAAGAGGTGGTCCAGCGTATTCGAGACCACTCCGACATGATACTCAACCTGACCACGGGGGCAGGGGCCCGCTTTATTCCGGATGACAACGACCCCGTCGGTATGGGACCCGGCTCAACCCTGTCCAGACCGGAGCGACGTATCGAGCATGTGCTTCGGTTGGCCCCGGAGATCTGTTCCCTGGATGTAGGTTCCATGAATTTTGGCCCCCATGTCTTTGTCAACTATCTATCGCACGTGGAATGGATGGCGGAGCAGATAAGGGATGCCGGGGTCAAGCCGGAACTGGAGGTCTTTGACATGGGGCATATAGAAATAGCAAACCATCTCCTCAGGACCGGGCGGGTGGCGCGCCCCCCGCTTTTCCAGCTCTGTCTGGGGACCCGCTGGGGGATACCGGCGACAGCCCAGAACATGGTCATGATGAGGAATGCCTTGCCTTCCGACGCCATCTGGGCCGGTTTTGGAATCGGGGCAACCTCTTTCCAGATGCTCGCACAGTCTCTCATCCTGGGCGGAAACCTGCGGATCGGGTTTGAAGACACCCTTTACGTATCAAGGGGGGAACTGGCCACCAGTAACAGACAGCTTGTGGAGAAGTCCGTCTCGATCATGCGGCTCCTCGGAAAGGAGCCCTCAACCGCCGGGGAGGCCAGGGATCTGCTCCATCTCCGTTGATCGATTCTTCCGGGTCTCCTGATTCATCTCCTCTTAATCCAATCAGCACGTCAGGTGAAAACAGGCCCCGACCCTCTTCTCGGGCCACAGCCCATTGAATAGCTCCATGGCCCTTTCATTGGCCTCCGGATAAAACCCGATGCCCCTCTGATCAAGGAGCTTTTCCAGTTCCTGATCGGGCCTTACCATTCCACTGACACCGGTACCCGCAACAATGACCTCCGGATCGGATTCGATCAGCCTTATGATATCACCGCTTGAGAGCCTGTGCCCCCTCTTTCGATACCATGAACCCTCCACCCGACCATCCGGATAGATCACCAGGTCTGTGGTGTATCTCCTCCCATCAATGACAATAGATCCAAATGCGCACCCTTCTATCTTCATGGATGATCCTTTGGTTCCCCGGTCTTCAACCAGTCCAGCAGATAGGCAAACACCGCTTCCTTTTCCGGCTCATTATGGATCTCGTGATAAAGGTGATCCCAGATCTTCAGGGTGCAGAGTTCCCCCGCCTTTTGAGCAAATTCCCGGGTTGCCTCAACCGACGTGAGCCGGTCTGTCCCCCCATGCATCAACAGGAGCGGCACGGGAAAACGGGCGGCATTCTCCAGGGCCCACAGCCCCGAGGCCAGGAAATCCATGGCCAGACGCGCCGTAATGCGGTCATGGACCAGGGGGTCGCTGATATAGGCATTCACGACCTCCGGATCACGCGAAATCATCTCTCGATCTATCTCATTGGACATGGAGAGGGAAGGGACCAGACGATACATGACCTTCCCCAGGGTCATCTTCCAGCCCGGTGGCTCAAACCCGGGGCGGAGCGCCGGACCGGTGGCAATCACCCCGCTCACATCGGGGGGGTGACGTAAGGCGTAATTGAGTACCAGGTTGCCGCCAAGGCTGTGGCCGTATAGAAGACGGGGTCGATCCGGAAGACGTGTCTTGGCCTCTTCCAAGAGCCTGGAGATATCCCGCATCAGGTCTTCAAAGGTCCTGGAATGCCCCCGTTTTCCCTCAGACCTTCCATGGCCCCTGAGGTCAAAAGCCAGCAGGGCGTAGCCAGAGTCGTATAGAACCGCTGCCAGGTGCCCGTACCGGCCGCTGTGCTCTCCCAACCCGTGTACCAGGCAGATCGCGGCCCTTGGGTGGGTCTCTGGCTGCCAGCCCTGACCATATAGCCGGAGGCCATCTTCTGTCTTCCATTCCAATTCAAAGTGTGACATCGGGTGACTCCATAAAGGGAAGCCCCTGGGCCTCTATATCCAGATGGGAGGCGGTTGGCCGGTGGTGCCCCGGGGTGATCATGTTGGCAAAACAAAACATTTTTGGCTTTGCTTATAGAATATCAATCAAAGGCCTCTCCTGTCAAAGCAAACCCGCGGAACTATCTCTCCACTTGAAATCATCCTTTGGGCGTGGCCTTTCAAGAGACTATTTGATCTTTTCGGCAGGAGTTCGCACCCCTTCTTCATGCAAAATCAGTCCTGTCACCCTGCCCTCTTTATCTCTTTCAAAGGAGAGGGTAACCCTGTCGGTCTCTAAAAAGAAGAACCGGGTCTTTGATTCCGGATACAGGATAGATGTTGGGAGACGACCGGGCTTTCCCAACCCTAAGTAGCCGTCTACAAAGGATACTGCCATGACCACCCCGGGTCTGATTTGATACTCTCCCACATAGGACTTAAGGATTGGCGGAGTCAATGCGATAGGTCTTTTGAGATTCAGTGGTCGGACCTCCTTACCCAAGAGAACCTCCTCCAGACGCTCACGGAGAAAGGCAATCCGCCATAGTCTCGAATTGCTCAACCAGACAAGACCAAACTTCCGCTTTTTGTTAAATCCGACAAAGCTGTAATACCCGCCGGTTCCCCCATCATGCCAGCCGATGTCCCCTGTGGGGTTTACGAACCATCCGATTCCAATCTTCCACCTGGGGATAGCAGAACCGTGGCGGGGCACGTGGGTGGCTGACATGGCCGAGGATAAAGGGGTTTGTATCAGGCCCATGTTGGCCTTGAGATAGGTCACCATATCATTGGCAGTTGAGCGGAGGGCACCACACCCGGCCAGCACAAGAAAATGCCATTCAGGGACCCCATTGCCCTCAAGGTCATGGCCGGGGGTAAGACGCCCCCGTTGATTTTGGGAAAGCCCGATGCCTGTATCCAAAAGACCGAGGGGCCTGCAAATCCTATCTATCACCAGGGTTTCAAAAGGCCTGTTTTCGTGGAGACTGAGGACGTGGCCGAGAAGCCCAAAGCCGAGGTTGCTGTACTCGAACTCGTCCCCAGGGGCGCGTGGAAGCTGATATGTGGACAGAAACCGGTATAGCTTTTCGACGGTGTAGTCTGAGTATGGGTCGTTGAGGTCCTTTGTATTGAAATTCGTGGGGACCCTGGGGAGTCCCGATGTATGGGTGGCAAGATCCACAAGAGAAATCGGTCGGCCTCCTTTTTTTGGAACCCTGACAGATCCCGGAAGGAACTCCTGGACCGGATCATCAAGGCGGATCCGTCCGCGCACAGCCAAGTCTTGAAGCAGAAGACCGGTAAATGTCTTGGTGATAGAGCCGATGTCAAATACGGTGTTGGCATCAGGGGCCTCCCTTGAGTCTTTGGACTTGGTGCCGTAACTGAAGACCTGGGTTTGGTTGGCATCAATCACGGCGACAACAACACCCACCGCATAATTTCGCTCCAGAAGCGGCCCTGCCAGTCTGTCAAACGTATCCTTCAGGCCCTTTCCTGCGTAGATCGGAAGGGCAGAAGAGAAGGTTGCCACAAAAAAAGTCCAGGCGAGAAAAAGGGTCTTAAGAATCATTGTTGTCATCCCTTATACAGACCGGGTAGACCGGTGATAAGATGCAGCGCCCCAGAGGCGTCTGTAGGGGCCATAACGGCCTCTTTACCTTGCAGCATATCCTAAAATAGATGTCAATAGGGAATATATGTCCCGTTCTTACCTCTTGTGGGATTGATTATTTGTCCCATAATCTGGTATCAATACCTATCCGACACCAGTCCCAGCCCGAAGGAATAGTGCAACCCTTATGGATTCCAAAGGGTCGCAAGGGATTGAAAGGTATCCCGGCGGGCTCGGTTTGAAAACAAGACATAAGCCAAAAGGAAGGAGGAAGAAGATGAGAGTAAGGGATTTTATGAAAAAAGAGGTCATAACCGTGGACATTAAGACCCCGATTATGGCCGCACTAAAAATCATGGAACATAACAAGATCAAGCGGTTGCCAGTGACAAAAAACACCAAATTTGTCGGTTTTGTTACAAGGGCGATGATACGCGACGCCTCCCCGTCGGCTGCTACAAGCCTCAGTGTTTACGAACTGAACTATCTCCTTTCCCAGATGACGGTTGGCGACATAATGGTCAAAGATCCGATTACCATTTCCCCGGATCTTCCTGTGGAGGAGGCGATCCAAATAGGCAAGAAACACGGAATTGGTGGCTTTCCTGTCATTGAGGACGGTGAACTGGTGGGTATTATCACGCAGTCGGATATCTCTTGGGTGGTGTCGGAGGCCCTGGGCCTTGAAGAAGCCGACAGCAAACGGATTACCATTGATGCATCAGGAGAACAGCGATTTGGGTATCTCAAAAAGCTGGTCGATATCCTGGACTCACACAAGATCCCCATAATGAGTATTATGAGCGTGCCAAAGTCTGACAAAAAAGACTGGTTGTTGGTACTGCGGGTCAAGGCAAAAGATGCCACAGTGGCAGCGGAGGATCTAAAGAAGAACGGCTTCAAGGTAACGGACATTACATAAATTGATGATTTCGTAAAGACCCATCAATGCCACTTTTCCGTCATTCCGGCCCCGTATCAAATAGGGGATAGACTCCAGCCGGAATCCAGTATTTTCCATTGGTTACGGAGGCTCTGGACTCCGGAGTTCACCGGAGTGACGACTTTTTACAAATCCATCGTATCAATTTAGCTTTCTTCAAAATTAGAACTGAGACAGGGGAATGGGGGTTCGGAATCCCCATTGCCCGGGTTTCAAACTGCCAAAGTGTTCCAATCCATCAAGTTAGACCAAAAGATAATGATCTTTATATAAGCAAAGGCCGGGTCGGCCGTCTGGTATTAAGGAGAAGAGAATATATGTTGCAGGAGATGGTGGAGGTTCTGAGTGAGGGTGAATCAAACGGGAACAACAGGGTGGCCCGGATTAGGCTTCCTTCCGGCGTGGAGATTGTGGGTCTCCCCACGGAAAATTTCTATAGTGGGGAGTGGGACCTCGGACCCACCTGGAATTATGCGGTGTTGGCCGACCGGCCTTTCCTCGTGGATACAGGCAAGTCGGGTATGGGCCGGAGGCTTCTTGAGATGATGGCATTGGCTGGCGTTTCGGGTAACGAACTTGACTTTGTTGTGCTGAGCCACGGTCATGAAGACCATGACGGCGGGCTTTTTGAGATCGTGGAATCAACCGGGGCCCGGGTGAAGGCCCACGCGGTTTATGACCGCCTCATCCGCATCTATCCAACCCAGTCCCCTCCGGGTGTCAACAAGGACTTCCCCGCCTCATGCTGGCGTTGTTTTCTGCCGGAATCCTTCACCAATCAAAACTGTCTTGAATATCACCAGGAGCGCAACAGGCTGGAGATCGAGGAGATCGGAGATGGCCGGAGATCCCTGACCAAAGGGATATCCACCTTCCATATCCCCGGGCACAGCCCCGATTCCCTGGCCATCCTGATCGGGGAGGAGGCACTCATCGTGGGAGACACCGTGCTCCCTGATATTACGCCCATACCCACCCAGGAGGCCTTTTTTGACAAGGTTTGCGGGATACTTGGACCACGGCTTACAGGGGCCCGGTCGCTTTACGGCCTCAGGGCATACCTACGGTCCCTCAAAAAATTGGAGGCGATCGGAAACCAATTCAGCCAGTTGCTTGTTCTGCCCGCGCATCGGTTGTTCTATGGGAGCCACTGGAATGAGATCAACCTTCAGGAAAGGATTAATGAACTCATACAACACCATATTGACCGCTGTGCCGAAATCCTGAGGATCCTGAGCCCCGGGCCCAAGACGGCCAGGGAGATCGCAAAGGAACATTTTGATGCGTCCTTGCTCGAGGGAATGGGGATTATGTTGGGAGAAAATGAAATCCTCAGCCACTGCGAACTCCTGTGCGCCGGCATGGATATAGTCACCGTGGGAGAGGATAGGTTTGAGGCCACCGGCAATGCCAATTTTGAATCTCTCATTCAATCGCTGGATGCCGGGTAACGGGTTCTTTAGGGCTTGAGTCTTTTGATCTACCCAATCGGCTACCAACATGGTATCCTGTAATTGTGGAGACCGGTGTGCGTCCCCTGATTTTGGTGAAGAAAGGGGCCGGCGCCAAGACTGCCTGGTGGAGGATATGGAAAAGGATTTGGGGGCAATCATAAGGGATGTCTTGAATGCCAGACCCCCCCGGGTCATTGAAGACGAAAAAGCCAGATACAGACATGCCGCGGTGCTGATCCCCCTTTTGAGGGCGCAGGGTGAATGGAGGGTCCTTTTTACCAAGCGGACAAACAGGGTAGAAGAGCACAAGGGCCAGATATCCTTCCCGGGCGGTGCTGTGGATGATGCGGATGGATCGTTTGAGGAGACAGCTCTGAGGGAGGCCCATGAGGAGGTCGGTCTTCGGAAAAAGGATGTGATGGTTCTGGGCCAAATTGATGATGCCCTTACCGTGGCATCCAATTTTATCATCCACCCGTTTGTGGGCTTGGTTCCCCATCCCTACCCGTTTCAGTTGAACGAGGAGGAAGTCAAGAGAATCATTGAGGTACCCATTTCGGTATTTCTGGCAGAGGGTTCTGCCAAAAGAATCGTCGATGTTCCATATCAAGGCAGCATTTACCCCAGTCTGGCCTTTCCCTATGATGGGGATCTAATCTGGGGCGCCACCGCAAGGATCATGGAGAATTTTGTGGAGATCCTGGGGGAAAGATTGTCGCGCCTTTGATTGTCCCGGGGTTGAGCCGGCAAATTTGACTTTTTGTAACACTTGAGCCGCTTGAAAGCCGGGGAATGGGGATTCCGTTTTTCGGGTGTATAACTCGCCCGTAAGAGAGCGTAAAGAAATCACGCGCCATAGGAAAAAATAGGGGGCAGCACTTACAGGAAAAAGTCTTATGGTTTTTGGTGACGTCGATCTCCGTGATTTCTCAACGCTCTCTAACGGTCTCAGACAGGGATACACCCTTCAA
>CAZXCQ010000154.1:0-15257 GCA_964639275.1 uncultured Desulfobacteraceae bacterium
CGCCCTCTGACAGTAGCCGGGTTTCATCTTTTGCCTCAGCCGGTTCATCCCCCTGCGACCGTACTGCAAGATGACCTCTTCAATCTGATTGGAAAGCGAATCCATCAATCGTAACCGTTCACAGGTTCAGGGTTCAACGTTCAGGGTTAGAAAAAGGGTAACCGTTCACGGGTTCACAGGTTCAGGGGTTCAAGGTTGCATTTTTGTGGACAGATTCCATTTTGGGCGCGTATCCACGTGAAAATCGCCGGATTGGCCATTTGTAATCGGAAAATTGGCGCAGTATTAACACGCATGTGGCAAAGCCAGAATGTTTTATGACGATTCCAGGTCATCAATCTTGTCATTTTCCCTGACCCTGAACGCTGAACCCGGAACCTGTGAACGCATACGGAAAAGGATTGAAATTGGGACCTCGAAATCCTCATAAAAAATGCGGGTTTTGCCACATCATTGCCACATATCCTGTTCCAGATTCATGGAGATGTGACAGCGGTCGGTTTTCCGGTACAAGACGGTTACAAAATGACGTATAGTGATGAGAATACAACCTTTGAACCCCTGAACCTTTGAACCTGTGAACCCTTACCTCAATCTTCTTTCTGGAGCAGGGTCTTGGCGATCTTCCCGGCCTCGTCGTATATGACGAGACCCCGGTCCAGGAAATCCTCGGGCTGGTTCTTGTTGGTCTCCACAAATACCGCCTTTAAGATGCTCACCCTCTGGTCAATTGCAACAATGGCTGAATCTTCTTCAGTATCTTCATCCGCCGGTACCCGGGGAACCCCCATGAGCATGTACCCGACCAGATTATCCCGGTCTGGTAGAAACCCGCCCTTTGTGAGGTCAACCGCCTCTCTGAATTCATGGTATGCCCTGAGGAATTCCTTTGTATCGTTCACGGTTACCCCTTCACGGGCACTCCCTTGCAGGGTCCATATCTGTGCAGGGGTGTGCCCGCCAGCCTGTCGCGGTAAGTATTCTTGGTCAGGCGATTCACGCAGTTCTGCGGGCACAGGACACAGCCGGTCTTATGTCGCTCTCCCATGTCTTTGTCCCTCCTGACCCGGATAAACCGAAAACCCGTCTCAAAAAGGTAAACGGAACCCCCATTCCCCTGTCTAAGTTCCAATTTTGAAGAAACCTAAATTGATACGGTAAACTTGAGTGCACCATTGCTGCCCAATGGGATTCGACCATTTCTGTAAATTGCCGACACTGGGGCGAAATCCTAACAGACTACACCTTGAGATCTCAAGGGCGGTTAAATGTATGGCCTATAAATCAGTTAGAGGATGCTTCCAATCGAGATCTGGAAACCTGCTGTAATCCCTATCCGTTGTTACCCATGTATTGCCAGATTCGATTGCGAGCGCGGCAAAATACGCGTCAGGAATCAGGTTTCCTTTTGCGTCTACCTTACGGCACAAATCAATGAATATCTTCCAGTGATAGCTGCCCGGGGCCACAATGACGCCATCAGGATGCCCGAGGATGGATTCGGCAAACGTGAGGGCCGTCTCAAGAGGGGTTGGCGGATCAAAGACTTTTGGATGGGTAACAACCCTGAGAAAACCACTCATCACAAGGGTCGATAGAGCGAAAGGGCTGTCGCTTTCCAAAACGGTTTCAACGAACTTCTTGTATTGATGATGCCCGGGGGTATCTTCCCTATGCGCATAAACCCAGACGTTCACATCCAGAAAGAGCACAGATTAGTCCTTTTCCATGAGTTCAAGGAGCGCGGCCGTATCATCGAGATCAACCCCATGCTTGAGGCCCCGGCCTTTAAAGGTAATGAGTTCTACCCTCGGTTTTTCTTTGTTCTTCTGACGCCGTGACAGCATCTCTCTGAGGGCGTTCTCAACCAGGGCGGAGAGGGTGATATTGGATGATAAGGCCAACTTTTTGACTTCCTCAAGCAATCGGTCATTTATGCGTATGGTTGTTCTCATGTGCTTCAGGGTATAGGGAAGGCATCAAGATGTCAACTGAAATCATCAAGGCATCTTGCATGACCTGGCGGTTGTCGATCCTGCAAGGGTTCCGGCGACCTGGTCTTCAACCTGCCGATTAAGACTTGTCATTTTCTATCGAAACAGGCATATGGAGACGGGCAATCTTGACATCACCAAAGTCTACGCATATAATATACGTAAATTTTGCAGCGGGGGACATTTGCCATGAAGTCGGCAACAGTCGGCGAAATCCAGAAGAATTTTGCCAGGGTCCTGAGGGATATCAAGGCCGGTGAGGAAATAACCGTTACGAGAAGGGGTAAGCCGGTTGCCAAAATAACGGCTCTGGGACCAAAAAGCGAAATTGACTGGCCGGATTTCTACCATGAAGCGATCCGGCTCAAAGGGACACCGATAAGCCAGATCCTATTGGAAGGCAGAGAGGATCGAATCTAATTGCGTTATGTAGACACCAGCGTTATTGTCAAGCTTTATATAAAAGAAGAACTCTCGTTGGAAGTTTCCAACTGGATAATTACCAGTAATGAAGCCATCCCACTGACAGCTTTTCATGAGCTCGAACTTAAGAATGCAATTTATCTGAAGCAGTTCCGGAGGGAAATAACCGAGGATCAGGTCCAGATGGTCCTGTTGAAATTTGATGACCACCAAAAAAGGGGCGTATATTACCCCTCCCCTCTAAACTGGACAAATACGATGAACATGGCCATAGATCTCGCCCAAAACCATACCAAAAATACCGCCGTGAGATCGCTTGACATCATACATGTCGCGTCGGCCTTAGCCATCAAAGCAGACAGGTTTCTGACCTTGGACAACCGACAGGCAAAACTGGCCGCTTCAGCAGGTTTGAGCCTTGAAGACTGCACAAAACCACCCCTGTCCTGAAAAGGGGCAATAAGTCAGTAGATGGTCGCAAAATATAATTTCCTTAAACATATTGATAACTTACATATAACATCAGTAAATACGGCTTGATCAACATGGCCCATATCGTATCCATACACTCATTCCGCGGGGGGACAGGAAAATCCAACACATCGGCCAATTTGGCCGCGCTCTATGCCATGGATGGGGCCAGGGTCGGGGTTGTTGACACGGATATCCAGTCTCCGGGTATCCATGTCCTTTTTGGCTTCCAGGAAGACGACGCGGTCTACTCACTAAATGACTATCTCTGGGGCCGGTGCGCAATAGAGCAGACCGCCTATGATGTCAGCCACGCACTGGAAGGTCGGGCCACAGGCGCCATATCCCTGATCCCTTCCAGCGTGAATGCCGCGGATATAGCGCGGGTGCTCCATGACGGCTACGATGTCAACCTCCTGAGCACCGGATTCAGTGAACTTATAAAGGCCCTCAACCTGGATATCCTTATTATTGATACCCATCCCGGCCTGAACGAGGAGACCCTTCTCTCCATCGCCATTTCAACTTCACTGCTTGTGGTTATGCGTCCCGACTATCAAGACTACCAGGGGACGGGTCTGACCGTGGAGGTCGCACGCGAACTGGAAGTCCCTCAGATGAGGATCCTGATAAACAAGGTGCCAGCGGTATTTGATGATAGGCAGATCCGCCAGATGGTTGAAAGCACCTACCACTGCCCGGTGGCGGGCGTACTGCCCCACTCGGAGGAGATGATGGCGCTTGCAAGCCAGGGGATCTTTGCGGTTCGCTATCCTGACCATCCCATCGTTGCTGAGCTGCGCCGTTTAGCAGGTGCCTTGGTCCGCTGAGGGCATGGGACCTCCCGGAGAAAAACAATCGGTCCGTGCGCTAAAGATATCTGCAATATGCATGGCAATGGCCTGCCTGTATGGAGCCGCAAACTTCCTGTCCGGAAAATTTTATCTTCCCGGATGTTCATTTGCCGAACTGCGGCCACAGGTGGCCCTCCCCATGTTTGTGGGGGTCTTATACGGTCCTGCGGGCGGTTTTCTGTGCGGTGGATTGGGCGATATGCTTGGATATGGTATTGCGGGCAAGGGATTATTCTTCGCTCCCCATTGGAGCATTGCCAATGGTCTGATGGGATTTATCCCGGGTCTTGCCCGTTATTTTGGGGTGCGCCCTGTTGACTCCATAGCCTCGTTCGTGAAACTGCTGGTCCTGCTCCTCCTGGGGATCGGTCTACCCTTTTCCTTTTCGACAGGGATTGAATTTTGGATGGGTCATATTCCCTTCCATGAGGCCCTCTTCCGCTTTTTCCTGCCGATCTTTATCACGGACACTATCTGGGCCTTTACCTTGGTGCCTCTTTTTATGCAGGGGGCCCGGCTTCTGATCCCTCGTATTGAAATACGCACGATAATGATTGTTTATTATCTCCTTATTCTCACGGTTATGGCCACGTGGATCAGCAGCGTGGTCATCACCATGCAGGATCAGATACAGGTGGAGGAGTTATACACCCTTGGCGCGGTTACAGTGATAGTGTTGATAATCGGCCTGGCCATGAGCGCCTTTTCTTCCAAGAGGATTACGGCCCCCCTTATTCGTCTGACCGACGTGGCCCATCGTGTGTCAGATGGTGACTATTCCAAGGTGGGGGAACTCAGGGAGATTACCGGTCGCCAGGACGAACTGGGAACCATGGCCACGGTATTCTCCAGTATGGTTCGGGCTGTGCAAACGCGCGAACAGAATCTGAAAAGACAGGTGGCGACTTTGAAGATCGAAATCGACCGAAAAAAACAGGATGCTGAGTTGCAGGAGATTACCGGTTCGGACTATTTCAAGATGCTGAAAAAAAAGGCCGGCAATCTTCGACACCAGGCAACCGCCACTGACAGGGAGAGGGATAGATCTTGGAAGATGACGGAGAGAAAAGAGAGATAGGCACCATTCTTGATGCCCTGATGCGGTCTTCACGTCTTTCAAAAGGGAAAAAGACACGCCCTGTTCCCCATGGCACCCAATTGACCTCTTTTGGGGTCCCCCTGATTGAACAGGACGACGGCAGTTTCCTTATTGACATGACGGCCATCCGGGTCTTGTCCGGCATGCCTGGTTTTGTGAGCTATCTGGCCAAACAATTTCTGGAGCAGTGCCGCAATTCTTCCGCAGATATCCTGACCCAGGTCATGATCGATTCTGAAAACACCCCGGAACTTGCCGCCCTCGGGTCAACCCATGTGGTGGTCTATGCGCGGGGTCTTGTGGCACGCCAAATGGTAGAAAATCCGGAAGGATTTGTCCGGCATCTCCGCCTTATCTTTGACGCCGTTCAGACACCGAAATGGGGGGGCGTCCTCTTTCCCCGGGGGTTTGCCCGCCAAAACGATACCGCCTGTGAACCAGACCGGGATGAGAGCCTGGCCCTTCTCTTTCCGTTTCACATTGCAAAGGGGGGCAAACACAAATACTTTGCCCTCCTTGAATACGACCGCGAAGGTCGGTTTCTTCGCATAACCCTCGAAGACGCAACGCAATCGCGTCTGTTCCTGAAAAGGATCCCGCACCGGGTGGTTGAGGATGTGGGGCGGCAACACTACCGTCAGGACATCACCACGATGGCCGAACAGATATTTACCGGGATTCACCGCGAGTGCCAGAACCAGCAGAACGAATATGCCGAGATTCCGGGTCGCCAGCCCGCGCTCTTTGAGCTGTTGATTGCAGGTGGTCTTGAAGATATTTCAGGTGCGGTCTTCAGGTGGACCCAGGATACCGCTGAAAGACTGTTGCTGGAAAGTGATGCAGGCTTTGTCAGGCTCCTCTCAAAGATACTGGCCCTCCTTGAGGATGACACGATTATCAAGACGATCTCTGCGGGAAATATGATAGAGATGGTTGAAGGAGATGATCGCGTCTATTTTGACCTCTCCAGAAAAGGGGCAATGCTCAACATAAGTATCGGGAGCAGGCGCAAGAAGCCGGACATGTATTTCCATCTTAACCGTATGCCAATGCTCCTGAGAAGGGTAAGAGAGAGAAAAGCCGTGTCCTTTGGGGACTACCGAATCCTCTTGATTCACCACACCACCTCCGAAGTGCTCGGGTTTGTAAAGGCTATGGAAGAGGCCCGATGCGCTTCCCTGACCACCCTGTTTGTCCGCTATCAGGGTGTTGTCCCCGGTTTTCACCTGGAGGATATGCTGAGCATGCCGGACAAACGATTTCGTTTCTATGCCTTACAGCGTGTGGAACTGCGTGATTCGGTAAGGGGCGCATATATCCTTTCGCGCCAGTACTCCCCCCAAAAGGGGTTGGAAGGCCTTGATGAGGCCCTCCGTTTGAAGCGGGGAGACTATCTCGATTCCATGCGCCTTGCCGCCATGCATCTGTTCTTTATGGAGGCTTTTGCGGCCAGGAAAGAGGATCATAAACTCCTGCTCATAGAGGACGGCGGGTATGTGGCACCCCTGTTGAACACCCTTTGTCACGAGGGGAAGAGGCTGGGAGATGCATTGGATTTGTGTGCCTTTCCACTACCCGCGGGGATCGATGAGACGATGCCTTTGAAAACCTGGCTGCAAGAGATCCTCCCTGCGACCTTTGAGCATACTGCCAACGGTTATTACCAGCTCCAGGATGTGGAGAAAAGGCACGGGGGGCTTGTCTTTCCCGCCTTCACCATCGCTGTTTCCAAATACAAGAATATCGTTGAAGCGGAGGCATGCGCCTATTCCATCCTTAGCGCCGTGGAATCGATCTTCAACGGTATCGGCAAGTGTTTTATGCACCGCCATGTACTGGTGTTGGGGTCCCGGGGAAATATCGGACACTTTCTTCTGAGATCAACGTCCGAGCGCGTCACATACGGGTCGGCCTCGGGACTTGATATCAAGGTGCCAAGAGAACCTCGCTCCGGATTCTCCGAGTACCCGGACATCGATGCCCTGCCGGATGGGGAATGGAAGTCTCTGGACCTTATTCTCGGGGTAACCGGGACCTCGGTACTCAAACGTGATTTTTTTGAAAAACTGATCCTCCAGGGGACGGCCCGTGATCTCTTTTTTGCAAGCGGTTCAACAAAGACCATCGAGTTTTCAGATCTCATGGCCTGGATAGAGGGGCTTTCCGTGTCCAGGAGACCGTCTATCGGCGGACATCCGGTCCGGATAGAGAGGGACTCGATCATGGATCCCCAAAACAGGGTGTTGCAGGGGCATCATGTCCGTATTGTCTTTGAGGATGGGGCCGGGATACCTGGCATCTTCCCTGACGCCCCCCACAAAGATCTATACGTGTTAGGTGATTCCATGCCTATCAACTTTCTCTACTACGGGGTCCCGGGTGAGGTCATTGACGGGGTCTTCGAAGAGCTGTTCAGTCTTGTCTCAGGCTTTGTGGCCAAGTATGAAGAGGGGATTGAATATCCGCCGGATATTTATGCGGTTGACGTAAATATCGACAAATATGCCTCAGTTATCTCAGGTAATAACCATAACATCCAATTGGAGGATAATCTAAAATGAGACAGTTTACCACTTCTGTTAGTGCTCTCTTGTTGTCCCTTACAATGTGGTCATGTGCCTCTATAAGACCATGTTCCGGGCCTTCAGCCGGAGAGGTGATAAAATCGTTAAAACTCCAACCCATGTCCGACGAGGCCTGTCCCGGATATTATCTCCCCACCTATGAATCCAGATTGCGGGCAAAATTATCCAAGGACCGTCCTGCTGCATCGCTCATTTATTATCTTATGACAGAGGATGTGCCGATCGATCCGTTTCATATCCTCCTTTCAGATGAGATCATTCTCTACCATGCAGGCGCCCCCATGATCCAGATGCTTCTCTATCCGGACGGAACTTGGAAAGAGGTCGTCTTGGGACCCCACGTCGAAAAGGGGGAGGTCATGCAGCAGGTGATCCCCGCGGGGACCTGGATGGGTTTTGTGAAAAAGGATGATCCCTATTATGACTGGGGGCTTTACGGGGTGATGGTCGTTCCCGGCTGGAATATAGAAGACATCCGTATGGTAGAAGGGGAGACGGGTCTGGAAAAGCTAAGGAAGAGGTATCCCACCGCAGTAAAGCGTGGAAAGGAACTCGGGCTTTTCTAATGGATAGGGCAGGGGTTTTTGGGATGTAGTTTTTCAAGAACATGGCGTTTTGAATAGTTGCTGGCGTGGCATGGGGCCTGTTTTTTCCCACGCGTAAGATCTAAACGGGGGATGCCTTGGTTTCAGAAAGGGGGGCAAGATATGAAAATCAGTCCGCCCAAGGAGATCAGTAGAAGGGAGTTTTTGAAGATCTCCGGCCTGGGGAGTGGAGAGCCTCTCCATGTCTTGCCTCAACAGCGAGGATCTGGATCGGGTCAGCAGATTTCACCCTATGCTCGTCGTCTTTACCGGGGGCCAGTGGGGCTTTGCCAACAGCCTTGCCCTGAAGATTGCAGGGATCGAAAAAGACACCCCCCATCCCCGTCGCGGCAGGATCGCGAAATCCATTTTAGGGGGTGAACCCACCGGCTTTCTGGGCAACCACCCTGCCCTCAACCTCGTAAGGAAGCACATGCCGCTACCTGATGACGCGCGATCAAAAGATGCCCTCCTGTATGCCGCCGGGCTCTGTGCGGCTGAAGGGGTCACCACGGTTCACGACAATTTCGGATTCGGATGAGAATTCGCTTTTTCGAGGTCAGGGTATAGGGAAATTCGCCTTGTGGGGCAAGCAAAATGTGACCGTCCCGCCCAAGGCGGGATTGTGGTTGCAGCTCGCGGGCCTGAAATGGGGTCCTGCGCCAGGCCAGGACGCGAATACCACTACCGTGCCAAGGGGTAATCGAGATGCTTATATGATTATGCCCAAAGGGATCAATGGTCGTGAGACATACGAAGAAATAATGAAAGTCCGACCCGGACAGAAGGCGATCATTGCCAGCGGCTTCTCTATGCCAGAAGATGTGAAGATCGCTCAGCGGTTAGGTGCGGGAAAATATATCAAGAAGCCCTACACATTAAAAGAGATCGGACTGGCCGTCAAGGAAGAATTGGCCAAGTAGCGAGGGACCTTGCTGACTTCTTTAATGTCCTGTCTTGCTCCAAATCATATCGCTCAAAGACCTCAACTCCATAATCCAGCCTGAAACCACATATCTTGCGGTTCCTTTTCCCTTTACTCAAAAGAGCAGTTTTCCTATACTCCCTCCTCCAAAACCAGAGCCGGCCGCACAGGGCACTCGTGCGGGTCATTCGCAGCCTCCACCATGGCCTTTGGCCTCCTCTATGGTCGAAATATCGAAGATATGTTGCACCCCGTGAGGCCCACCGGCTCAAGGTTCTCGAAGAGGCAGAAATCAAGATACAGGACATGGTCCTGAAACTTCGAAAGAAATATGAGGAGTACTATGGAGCGATCGAGTGTCGGAGGATTCAGGAAAAGGTTTACGGCAGGTGGTTTGACCTCCCGAGACCCCTTATAATCAAGTAAGTGACGTGTTGATTCAGGGAAGGGCAGGGGAGGCCCTGCCAGAGATAGTCAGTCTTGACACCTACCACCCCTTCCGATACATTCCATCGAGCTTTAGGACAGAGATTCTTGAACGAAAGATTTCGGCCAAGGACGTGAGCCAATGCGCCCAAGATCTTGTGCTCGGCCTGGGCAGATGGGAAGGAGATAAACAAGGTATGGAAAAGACAAACAGGATCTCTCGACAATTACTGCTCTGGGTGTTTGTTTGGTTCATGGCCCTGGGCTTGGTGCTCGCTCTGTCAGGATTTTGGGAAATGGGGTTCCTGAAGAGCAGCCTGCATGAATACCTTCAACAGACCGTGAAGGGAGAATCTTTTGAAGGCATAGAGGAGATTCTCAAGAGTTTCGGCCTTATCTATTGGGAGGTGCTGGCCGGCAGTTTGTTGATCATGGGCTGCCTGTTTTGGCTAAGTGTGCGCTCCTCGGTCTTGAAGGTGGTCCGAAAAGTTGCGGAAACCGCGGTTGCTCCACCAGAGTCAAGAAAGGACGAGACGCCTGGAATTGAGAAGGCTACGGCAGAAGAGAAGGGAGAGGCCGCCGCCGATCAGCGTCAGGCCCTGCATCTGGTCTCGCTGCTCCAACGGGAAGGCCGTCTGGTTGATTTCCTACAGGAAGACCTGCAGGCCTATGATGATGCACAAATCGGGGCGGCTGTTCGCGGTATTCAGGAGAACTGTCAGAAGGCCCTCGCCAAATATCTGACCCTCGAAGCGGTGATTGACGAGGAGGAAGGGGACGAAATCACCATTGACAAGGGGTTTGACGCGAGTGCCGTCAAGCTGATGGGCAACGTGGCAGGAGAACCGCCCTTTAAGGGCATCTTACAGCACAGGGGATGGCGCGTCACGCGCTTCAACCTGCCTGCACTCTATGGCTTCTTAAATCCTGACATTGTGGCCCCGGCCGAGGTGGACATCGGGTAGGGAATCCCCGGCAATGGGCATTTGTTTTCATGGTCAAGTGAAAGGAGATGTGGCTTGTCTGATCCAATCTATTTAATCGGTATTGACCTGGGTACCACGAACAGTGTGGTGGCCTATACCGAGGCACAGGTCGATGAGTATGATGAGCCTCAAATACGGGTCTTTGAGATACCGCAATTGGTGGCGCCGGGTTCTGTGGGGAAAAGGGAGATCCTTCCCTCTTTTGTGCTGTTACCCGGCCCGCATGATGTGCCCGATGGAGGCCTCAAGCTCCCCTGGGATGAACGGAGTTCTTTGGCCGTAGGGGAGTTTGCACGAGATCGGGGCGCTGAATTGCCGCTACGCCTGATCGCTTCTTCAAAGTCATGGCTTTGTCATAGCGGTGTGGACCGGAATGAGGCCATCCTTCCCTGGGAAGGACCTAAGGATACCCCCAAGTTATCGCCGGTCGAGGCCTCCGCAGCGGTCTTGCGGCATATCAGGGAGGCCTGGGACTATGTGATGGCCAGAGACGATAGCCGCTTCCGGATGGAGAACCAGGAGGTCTTCTTGACCGTGCCCGCCTCTTTCGACGCAGTGGCCCGGAATTTGACGGTCGAGGCCGCCAATATAGCGGGGCTCCCCAAGACGACTCTGCTAGAGGAACCTCAGGCCGCCTTCTACGCATGGTTGGATGCTACCCGGGGAAAATGGCGAGACCTGGTCAAAGTGGGTGACCTGGTGCTGGTGGCCGACATTGGGGGCGGCACAACGGATTTCAGCTTGATCAAGGTCTCCGAACAAGTGGGTGACCTGGTGCTGGAGCGAATTGCCGTGGGAGAGCATCTCCTCGTTGGGGGAGACAATATGGACCTGACGCTGGCCTTTGGCGTGGCCGAGCGTATGACCTCAAAGGGCCAAAAACTGGACGCCTATCAGATGAGGGGTTTATGTCACGGGTGCCGCTCGGCCAAAGAGCATCTTTTCTCAGATGAAGGGGCCCTGGCTCATCCAGTAACGATCCTGGGGAGAGGCAGCAAGTTGATTGGCGGCACCATCAAGACCGAATTGACCCGGAAGGAGGTTGGGAAGGTTTTGATGGACGGTTTTTTTCCAAAATGCGCCAGCAGTGCCCAGCCTGGGGTTCAGGTGCGGACTGGAATGCGGGAGTTGGGCCTTTCCTATGCCTCTGATCCCGCCATTACCCACCATTTGGCCCATTTCCTCAGACAGCAGGAATCTCCCGATGGAACAAAAGGGGATCGCCTGCTCCTTCCCAGTGCCGTCCTCTTTAACGGTGGAGTGATGAAGGCCCGCGGTCTGAGGAAGCGATTCCTCGAAACCCTTTTCTCTTGGGCCCGCGAGGCGGATCAACCTGAGCCACGGGAAATCGAGACAAACGACTTTGATCTTGCGGTGGCAAAGGGAGCCGCGTATTACGGGCTGGCCCGCAGGGGTAAAGGGATTCGCATACACGGGGGACTCGCCAGGACTTACTATATTGGCATTGAGGCGGCAATCCCGGCCGTACCAGGAATGGCACCCCCCATAAAGGCCCTGTGCGTGGCGCCTTTCGGTATGGAGGAGGGTACCGAATCGCTTTTGCAGGACAAGGAGTTCGGCCTGGTGGTGGGGGAGCCTGTCAAGTTCGACTTCCTGGGATCCAACACCAGACGCAAAGATACGATCGGTATGGTCGTTGAAGATTGGGAAGGAGAGATAGAAAAGATTACTACCCTTGAGACCAGATTGGAAGGTGAGACCGGGACCGTGCTGCCAGTCACGCTCAACATAATGGTCACCGAAGTGGGTACCCTTGAGGTCTGGTGCGTATCCCAGGAAGATGGCCAGAGGTTCAAGTTGGAGTTTAACGTGCGCGAAAGGAGTGGGGATTGAAGACCGACGGGCAGGGAAGGCATCGAGAGAATGCGTTATATTATCGGTATTGATCTGGGTACAACCAATTCGGCTGTTTCGTTTATCGATACCTCGGCCAGTCATTCACTTTCCCGCCATGATCCCGTCTCAGAGACCTCAGTTGAGCCATCCGTCAAGGTTGAGACCTTTAGAATTCCTCAACTTACCGGTCCTGGTGAGATATCAGAGCTCAAGGTCCTCCCGTCTTTCCTCTACCTGCCAGGCGAGCACGACATCAAGAAGGAGGCATTCGATCTCCCATGGTCGTCCCACGAAGAGGGCTTCGCAGGGGCCTATGCCCGGGACCAGGGGGCTAGGGTGCCCCAACGGATGGTCGCTTCTGCGAAGAGCTGGCTTTGCCACAGCAAGGTGGACCGCAAGGCACCAATCCTGCCGTGGGGCGCCAGTGAGGAGGTGGCAAAGCTATCCCCGGTTGCGGCCACCTCCACCTATTTGAACCACATCAAACAGGCATGGAATCACAGTAGGGGCGGTGAGGAGGACCTGTATCTGGAGCGTCAGACGGTGGTCATTACCGTGCCCGCCTCGTTTGACGAAGTGGCTCGTGACCTGACACTGGAGGCGGCTCACCAGGCGGGGATCGAGAATATCCTTCTGTTGGAGGAGCCATTGGCTGCCTTTTACAGTTGGCTGATGGGACACCAGCAGGGATGGCAGGAGATCGTCCGGCCAGGGGAACTGGTCCTGGTGTGCGACGTGGGGGGTGGCACGACGGATTTTAGCCTTATTGCCCTGCGGGGCTTAGGCCCTTACGGGCCCGAGGCCCTCCGTGCTCCCAATGGAGATCCGGTCTTTGAACGGATCGCCGTTGGGGATCACCTGATATTGGGGGGCGATAACATGGACCTGGCCTTGGCCCATCGCCTGGAAAGGCACCTCAGAAGGAAACAGGAGGGCCCCCTAAATATCAATCGCTGGCAGGCCCTGTGCCACCAGTGTCGCCAGGCCAAAGAGGAAATCCTGAGCGGCGTGGAAGAATCAAAGCTCATCACCTTGGTGGGAGAAGGCCGAAGACTCATTTCAGACACGGTATCCGTACGGCTTTCGCGAAAAGAGATAGAAGAGACCATCCTGGACGGTTTCTTTCCCGTGATCGATTGGACAGATATGCCTGGCGAAGAGCCACGAAGGGGAATAACCGAATTTGGTTTGCCATATGCCCATGATCCGGCCATTACGCGACATCTATTGAGGTTCCTTGATCAGCATCGAGATCATGTGCTCCAGGCCTTGGGGAGGGAAACCCCTAGACCGGACCTGATTCTTTTCAATGGGGCGCCCCTCAAACCGCACCGAATTCAAGATCGAATATGCGAGGCCATTCGGAGCTGGTTCAATGAAAAAGACGAGAGGTTGCCACGGGCCCTGAAAAACCCTGACCTTGATCTGGCTGTGGCCCTGGGTGCATCATATTACGGTTTGACACGGAAGCGACAGGGCATCCGTGTGCTCAGCGGCAGCGCCCGTGCTTACTATCTCGGGGTTTTTGTGGGAGTGGGTGCGCCCGAAAGAGAGAGGATACACGCCAACCCTCCCAAAAAGGCCATATGTGTGGTTGAGCGTGGCATGGCCGAGGGGATCAAGAATGAGCTTCATGACAAGAGATTTTATGTTCTCGCCAACCAGCCGGTCCGATTTTATCTATACAGCTCGGCATTCCGCACAGGAGACAGGATCGGCGACATAATCACCGTGGACCATTCACTCACCCCACTGCCCCCTCTCCATACGGTCATTCAGTTCGGAAAAAAGGCCAAGGAGACGAAGGTTCCAGTCAAGGTAGAGGTCTGGTACACAGAACTTGGGACACTGGCCCTCTGGTGCCGATCAGTGCGCAGTATCCACCGGTGGCGGTTCCAGTTTCAATTGAGGGGACCGGATCAAATCACCCCGTCATCTCATGAGGGGGCAATCGAGAAACCACTGCTGGATCAAGTGGTCGAACAGGTGAGAAAGGCCTTTTCGGATAAATCAGGGGATGCCATGGCTGCACAGCTGGTCAAAGCCGTCAGTGATCTCGTTCAAGAACCCAGAGAAAAGTGGCCCCTTAGCCTCATTCGGCCCATGGCCGATGAGCTGACCTCCTTCAGCTCTGCCCGCGAACTGAGTCCGGAACACGAGAGTCGGTGGCTCAATCTGGTGGGATTTTGCATGAGGCCGGGATTTGGCGATCCCCTGGATGGGCATCGAATTGAGACCCTATGGAAGCTATTTCACAGGGGGCCTATCCATGCGCAAAAGATACAGGTTCGAGCAGATTGGTGGGTGTTGTGGCGCAGGGTGGCCGGTGGACTCTCCAACAGTCAACAGCGTCAGGTATCCCTGAGAATGTCCAGGTTGATAAGGCCCCGGAAAGGCGGTAAAAAGATCCGCTTGGTCCCCCAGGAACATATGGAATTATGGATGGCTATGGGAAATATGGAGCGGCTTCCAGTCCCGGATAAGATGGCATGGGGGCGCCTCCTGCTGGATTATCTCACACCCAGGAGGAGCCGGAATCAGTACTGGTGGTCACTTTCAAGGATCGGTGGACGAGAGCCCCTTTATGGTCCCATAGATCTTGTGATTTTACCGGATGAATTGGCTGCATGGATAGAGCGAATCCTCTCGAAGTCATGGCCCAACCCAAGGTCGGTGGGTGGGGCCCTGGCCCGGATGTCAAGGCTTACCGGAGACCGCAGGCGAGACCTGGACAAAGGGGTGATTCAAGAACTGATCAAATGGTTGAGCCCATTTGACTGGTCCGATCCGTATATTCGACTTCTGGAAGAGGTGGTACCGGTCGGCCAGCAGGAGCAGAATATGATTTTTGGTGAACCATTACCTTCGGGTATAGTCCTGTACACCGAGTGAGCCGGAACGGGGGAGGGTCAGCTAGGTGAAGAGGATGGGAGGGTACAAGAGCCGACCGGGGTCAGGATATCCGCCCGGTGTTCGGTGCGATGCGGGCGGTGCCAATTTTAGTTCATTGTAGAAACCCACGCCCTATGGGCGTGGTCATGTGGGACTGGCTA
>CAZXCQ010000155.1:0-15084 GCA_964639275.1 uncultured Desulfobacteraceae bacterium
CCAGAGGATCTCCAAGGTCACAGGATCAAACTGTAGCCCCATCTCTTTCCTCCCTATTCAAACCTCTTGTCCCTGTTCACGCCTCGCTCTCTCGTCTGTGTCCTGCCCGCGGCTGAGACCCCTTTTACAAAAAAGAATATCGAATATTGACGATCTCGTAAAAAGTCGTCACCCCGTTGAAGCTTGTGCCGGACTCGATCCGGTAAACGGGGTCCATGGGCTTCGTAAGTGCTTAAAAGAACTGGATTCCGACTGCAGTTTATCCCGTATCTTATACGGGGCCGGAATGACGGAAACAGGGCATTTTCGACTTCTTACGACGCCATCAATCCTTGATTTATAAAAGCAACCAACTGTTCATGCCTGTGGTAGAGACTAAAGCAGCAGCAAAAGAATACCAAAAACTTCATAATTCGAAATTCCTTGTTCAAAATTCTGCGGTTCTATTTTCACGTTCCTATGGCAAATTGGCTGATCCGATTTCGGCCACTTTCACGAACGCCTTGGGCCTAGCGCCTTTTGCCTAACGCCTCAGGCCTACCTCAATTCAACCCACAGAAACCCGAACTCATCCACGGATACCGAGGCGTCTTCTCCAACGACAACGGTTGACTCCCTCTCCTCAACGATTGCAGGGCCTTGAAACCGCGCCCCGGCGAAGAGTCTGTACCTGTCATACACCGTATAGGGGATAAAATCCCCGGCGATGCCCGAGTATGCCATCCTCCGGCCCTTGATGCTCTTTTCCAGGGGCCCCTCCCCTTGGGCCAGCCTCGGAAGTTCAAGTAACCGCTCGGGCAGGGAGGCCCTGACTCGAAAATTGATAAACTCCACGGCAGATTCGGGATAGGTCCTCCCATAGAGATTCTGGTATATCTCGTCAAAGCGCCTCCGCACATACCCCTTTTCCACCCGGTCAAAATGGGTCTCCGGAACAGGGATACGGGTCTCCGAGCCCTGCCCCACAAAGCGGACATCCACTGACCTCTCAAACCGGATCGCCTCGGCGCTCCCCCCCTTCTGCAGCGTCCGGGTGCCTTCGGCCTCCATCTCCCTGAATATCTCTTCTATCTGGGAAAAATCAGCCCTATCCAGCGAGACCTTGTGGCTCCTGACCAGGTCAAACGCCCGGGGCGCGGTGAAAAAACCGAGTGCCGAACCCACACCCGCATTCGGGGGAACGATCAGCCTGGGTGATCTCAGTTTCCTGGCCAGGCCATAGGCGTGGACCGGACCGGCCCCCCCAAATGCGATGACGGTCGCGACCCTGGGGTTACCCCCCTTTTCTGCAATGTGGGTCTTTGCGGCCCCTGCCATGGTCTCGTTGATGAGGTCGTGGATCCCCCACAACGCCTGCACAAATGGCACACCCAGGGGTTTGGCAATCCGTTCCTCAACCCCCTGCCTTGCGGCCTCGGTGTCAAGCCGCATTTCACCCCCTAGGAAATAGTCTTTATCGAGATAGCCCAACAGGAGATCCGCATCGGTAACCGCGGGATCCACGCCACCCCTCCCGTAGCAGATGGGGCCCGGCTCGGCGCCGGAGCTCTCAGGTCCCACCTGGAGGGTCCCCATCCTGCTCACCTTGGCGATACTGCCGCCCCCGGCCCCGATCTCCATCAGGTCCACCACCGGCACCTGAATGGCCAGACCGCTCCCCTTCATAAACCGCTGGACACGGCCCACCTCAAATGTGGGGACCACACCCGCCACCCCCTTTTGGATCAGACAGGACTTTGCCGTGGTCCCCCCCATGTCAAAACAGAACATCTCGGGGATATTAAAAAGCCTCCCATAATACTGCCCCGAAATGACCGCTGCCGTGGGTCCTGACTCGATAATCCTGACCGGGAACTCGGCCGCCGTTTCAACCGAGGTAATGCCCCCGCTTGAGAGCATGATAAAGAGCTTCCCCTTGGCGCCGATCGATTCCAGCCGTTTGGATAACTTGGAAAGATATCTTCCCGTCAGGGGCTTTACATAGGCATTGGTGACGGTGGTGCTCGTCCTCTCATATTCCCTGATCTGGGGCAAGACCTCATAGGAGATGGAAATGGAGACCTCCGGGAACCGTTTTTCTATGATATCTTTGATCACGAGCTCGTGGGTCGGGTTTTCAAAGGAGTTGATAAGACAGACCGCAATGGATTCAACCCCCATACCGACGAGCCTCGCGACCATATCCTTTGCTTCCTCCGGATCAAGCGCCTTTAAGATCGACCCATCGCTCCTGATCCGCTCATCAACCTCCAGCCGAAATTTTCTGGGTATCAGGGGCCTGGGAAACTCGGCAAAGACATCGTATGGGGCATATCGGATCTCCCTGCCCAGTTCCAGGACGTCCCTAAAGCCTTTTGTGGTGATGAGCCCGGTCCTGGCGCCCTTTCTCTCTATGATGGAATTGATGACCAGGGTCGTCCCGTGGATGACCTCATCCAGTTCCCGCACAAACCCCGGGACCTCCTTTTCCAGCTCCCTGATGCCTTTCTCCACCGCGTCTGAGGGGTCACTGGGTGTGGTAAGACACTTGTTTATCCGTATCTCCCCTGTCCGGTCATTTAGCAGGACAAAGTCGGTAAATGTGCCACCGATGTCACACCCCAGACGGTAATATCTTTCAGGCATACATGCCTCCTGAGCGTTCAAAAGCTTTTATGTAACCGTTCACGGGTTCAAAGGTTCAGAGGTTCAAGGTTCCATTCTTGCCCACTGATTCCAATTTCTGTGCGTGTTCAGAAGCCAAACCTATGGGTGCATCATTCCAAATCTGACAATAGGAGGCCCATTGGACGCTATTTGGCAAGATTATTATGTTTTTCCAATCCTCAGGGTCTTCAATCTTGTCTTTGTTTCTAACGCTGAACCTGTGAACCCTGAACCTGTGAACGGCTACGCTTTTATTATACGACCTTTCTGTATTCAAAGTGGACAACCCGATGAATCTTTTCAAAGTCAGCAACATTGTATCAATTTAGCCTTTTTCAAATCTGGGAGTCAGACAGGGGAATGGGGGTTCCGAATCCCCATTCCCCGGCTTTCAAACGGCTAAGGTGTTACGCACATTTATCTCCGTTTAGTCCGGTTAAACTGTCTGGTTTTTATTGGTTTAATGGTGGCGTACGCTCCAGAATTTGTCAAAGGTTTTTCTGACTGAATCCCCGCCCACGTTACATCAAGGGCAGGGACGTCCTGGTCGAGCCTTTTACTAAAAACGCCCTCAAGATCCTGTCTGCCTTCGGAAGCTTAATTTGTCATAGCAACAACAGATTTGGTAATCTAACCATAACCCCTATTTGCGGCGTGCCCGGGGAACCGAACCGGTATCGACAGATTTTGGCATTTTTTGACCATTCTTGGGCACTATGAGACCTGTCTTTCAGTGGCCCATGATTAACAAGTCGAAATTTTGGATGAATTTAGGGCTTGAAGGTTGCACGTTTCTTGCAATATACAAGAAGAAGCGTTTTCTGTAGCAGTGGTTGGACCATTGGACGCGACTTCTCAAAACCCGGAAGGGTGAATGGACAATTGCCAATCCCTGTTCGGGTAATTTGTCATAACATGAAACGCACATCTAAAAAGTGGTTCGGATACCCCTGCCTGATCTCATGTTGTTTGCTTATAACGGTTTCTACTCTGATGGCAGCCACCTATTACGCCCGCCCGGACGGGGGGACAGCTGCCCAGTGTACCGGCCGGGTAGACGCCCCCTACGCCGGTTCCGGCGTCAACCAGCCCTGTGCCTGGTCACATCCTTTCTCGGCACTGGATAGCACCGGCAACTGGAAGATCCAAGGAGGCGATACCATTATCATCCACCCGGGAAGCTACCGCATGGGCATCGGTGCCCCCAACACAAGGTGGTGCTGGCCTGACGGCAGCTTTGGCTGCCACCTCCCTCCTCTCCCTTCGGGACCAGATCCAGAGCACCCTACCCGTATCCTTGGGCTTGGCTGGGATCAAGGCTGTACCTCCGCCCCAGAGCTCTGGGGGGCCGAGAGGCCCTGGCAGGTTATTAGTCTCGATGGCACGTCCAATGCCGTAATAGGCTGTCTGGAACTGACTGATCATTCGGGCTGTGTGGAGCATCACGCGAATCCAGAGGTGAGATGTGAGAGAGACACGCCCCCTTTTGGAGAGTGGGCATCTGATGGAATATATGCTGCGGACTCTTCATGTGTAACCCTTAAAGACCTCAATATTCACGGATTTGCCAGCGCTGGAATACGTGCAGGCCGAATCTCAGACTGGACAGTGGAAGATGTCAGGGTTGCCGGAAATGGCTGGGTGGGTTGGGAAGGGGATATCTACGGCAGTGACTCAAACACCGGGAGCTTGCACTTTAAGAACTGGATTGTGGAGTGGAACGGGTGCGCCGAAACCTATCCGGGCGAGGAGCCCGATAACTGCTGGGGCCAGACTGCCGGGGGTTATGGCGATGGCGTTGGGACTGGCAATACCGGAGGAAACTGGATCATAGAAGACTCGATCTTTCGCTACAATACATCCGACGGGCTTGACCTCCTTTATGCCCGGCTGGATAGCCAGATTGAAATCAGGAGGACAAAGGCTTATGGCAATGCGGGTAACCAGATAAAGGTGAACGGGCCTTCAAGGATCCAAAACACATTGATGGTGGGCAATTGCGGTTACTTTGATGGTAAGCCGTTTACATATGACGTGGATAATTGCCGTGGCGCAGGGAGCGCCCTTGCCCTCAACTTGAGAAAGGGGGACACCGTCTCCGTGGTCAATTGCACCATAGCCGGCCAGGGAGATTGCCTTGGGACGGTCGAATGCGGCGATTCCGTCTGCAACGGCTCTGAAGAGGTTATCATTCAGAACAACATCTTTGTGGGCTACAATGAATACCTCTCACCAGGAGATACCAGCTGTTATCTGTGGTTTGACAGGAATAATTTCTACACAACCCAGATCAACCACAACTTGGTCTATGGGGCAAAGATTGGGACATTCGGTCTTTCGGGCAGTGACATCAACAAAGACCCTCTTCTTGCAAATAGCGCTCTCGAGACCTTTGACGGACACCTTGGGCCCGGAAGCCCGGCCATGGATACCGGCCTTCCGGTTGGGGCTTCCAGTGGCCTTGTGCCCAACATAGACCTGGAGAAAGTCTCCCGGCCCCGGGCTGGTGGGGTCGACCGGGGGGCTTACGAGTCACGTCAGGTTATCATAGATCATAGCTGTACCGATATCAGCCAGATTCCGGAATTCTGGATAAACAGGGCAAAGAGCGATTTTAAGCTCTCTTATGGCCATACCTCTCACGGAAGCCAGATTGTCACCGGGATGAATATACTGAAAGGGATGCCCGGCTCTCTCTACTGGTTCGATCATAGCGGAACTGAAGGAGGGCTTTCCCTCCACGACTATGAGCCTTCAGGGGATCTCGGGAACCCTGATCGAACCACATGGGCAGCCAGGACGCGGGCACTCCTGGATAATCCTTCTAATGACCGGAACCTCATCATGTGGTCCTGGTGCGGTCAGGTTTCAAATGCCACTGAGGCAGATATCAACACCTATTTGACCCTCATGGATCAGCTTGAGCAGGACTACCCTGATGTTACTTTCATCTACATGACCGGACATCTGGACGGTACAAATGAAATCGGGAATCTGAATCAGCGGAACAACCAGATTCGAAACTACTGCCTTGCTAACAATAAGATCCTCTTTGACTTTGCTGAGATTGAGAGCCATGACCCGGACGGCAACAGTTTCCTGGACCGGGGGGCCAATGACGAGTGTTTTTATAGTGGGGGCAATTGGGCCGATGAGTGGTGTGAAGCAAATCCGGGGGAATGTGAGTCATGTTCCTGTGCCCATTCCCGGTGCCTGAACTGCCAGCAAAAAGGCAAGGCCTCCTCTCCCCTGCCCGTTGTCACCACCGGCTCTGCCACTACACTCACATCTACTTCCTGGGAATGAGGGTGTATTTGTTCACCATATGGTGGGGGTGATAAGATTCCTTGGCCTTTCTTAACCCTTCTATGCCCAGATCCTGTTCTCGGTTCACATATTCCATTCCGAACCATTCATTTTTGCAGAAAAGCTGGTTCATGGCCACATAGATGCCCGGAATGGCCGGGTTGCCCTTCTCGATGTGAATGACAGCAGCCGTCGAATTGAGGGGCTCCCCGAGTGCAAATGCCTCGATCTCCGAGTCAATCACAACAGCCCCGCCCCGATAGTCGAGCGCGTCAAAATGGGTCAGTGCCTCACGTATGGCATAATCCTCCGATAGGAGCTCGGGGCTTTCCATGCATTCCCTGATCTGGCACCACTTTTCCTGCATGGTCAGGAAACCCCCGATCATTTTCTCATCCATCTTCCGATAGCCAAACCGGTTGTTTTTTGAGAAGCGATTCAGATGGTTTTTCTTGCTATGATAACTTCTTCCGGATAGCTCGATGAGATCCTGACTTCGATAGACATAGTCGCTGTTGTCTCGATCAAGAAAGGCGTCATAGTGGTTATGATCGACACAGACCCTGACAAAATCCTCGCTGACCCTGCCGACCTTTGCTTCCGACGTCATCTTTTTAAGCTGCTCCACCAGAAAATCCAGGGCCTTGACCTTGTTCCCTGGCCCTACAGGCTGTAGCCCAAAGGGCGCCTCTCGATCGGGTCTCAGAACAATGGCGAGACAGTCCCCCCTCTGGAGCCAAACAGTATGGTACTTATGCCGCCAGATAAAGAGATTTGTAAAGGTTAGTTCGGAGATCTCAGGAGGGTCCTGGGAAAAGAGCCGGTCAAAGATCCCCTTATGCTGGATCTCGATATTCTTGAAATCGTCTATTTCCACACCTCCTCCTTTTGACCCAAGTCCTATTCCAGATCAAGTGAAACGTAGGGGCTTCGCCCCAGTTTGTCCTTCGGACTCCCCACCCTCCGGGCGGGTCCCCAGTTTGGAATATTGGAGTAATGGAGTATTGCAGTGATGGTTTGAAGGGGACAAATGAAGAATTTTGACTTACTATCAACAAAACTGCTATGATTTCGTTAGGTTGCAGGATTTCCGAGACGCGTTACCGACTTGTTGATGGTTTATTTCCCGGAGAGGCTATCGTTTTTGCAGGTAGTAGTCTTCCAGCTCATTCAACCGATCAATATAGTCGGCCTGGAATTCAAATTTTGGATAGTAACTTATCTCTTCTCTCAGTGGACCAATAAAGGGGACTATGTCGATTCCATAGTCGTTTCTGCCCAGTTTGTCAG
Source organism: uncultured Desulfobacteraceae bacterium (assembly GCA_964639275.1). Lineage (GTDB taxonomy): Bacteria > Desulfobacterota > DSM-4660 > Desulfatiglandales > Desulfatiglandaceae > CAZXCQ01. The sequence continues at coordinate 7,243 of CAZXCQ010000155.1, forward strand.
CCTCGTGGACAATCAAGAGACAATAGTAACTGACAAGCAATCTCGTCCCCTCTGGGCGCCTGAACAGATACGCCCTCCCGCCGATCGTATTTAGAAAGAAACCCGCATACTGATAGAGTGCCTTCATTGAAGGTCTAAGACCTTCCCGATCCTGACAACGGCGACCCAGGGTAAGCCATCGGTAAAACATATTCAGGTTGAACTCCATTGCATCCTGTTCATTCTCGATTATATCTTTTATCAAACGGAGGTCTTTGCGGTCCAGGACGCGGAAAAGGTAAAAAATATTTCTGACGATGATTCGGGGATCTATGCCCTCTCCGGCAGGGATTGGAGGGTCGGCCGCCACTTTCTTGGCGATTTCCCTGAAGCGGTTATATGCCTCCGTGTCCGGGTCGAGATGCTGCACATACTTCCTTTGATCCAGATAGTGGAAGAAATCAATGACCCCTTCTTCTACCTGGACGCAATAAGATTCAGCGTAGGTCCCATCAGGATTGGTCTCTTCCTTGAATAGATCGGCCAGTGTCTCTTTTTTTGTCCCGGCAGGGGCTTGCTGCTCCTGTGGAGGGGCCTCTTCTTCCCCCGGTGTGACCTTTTTGGCCACAAGCACCCCTTCGGGTTCGTTATCAATGTCAGAAAACATCAAATAACCTAACCCGCCCAGGACCAAAAGTCCCAGCACCAGCACCAAGACCAGGATACGTTTGCGTCTGGTCGTCATTTGACCTTCTGTAAGAAATTCTTGAGGAAAATCGGTTTCTCCGCCCGGCCTGTATTTTGGGTAAATGGCATGGATCTGTCTTTTCAGTGAAGGGGAAAAATAGGTCTCCTAAACGATTTGATATTTTTTTTGACCCTCGAGGTATAGGTCGTTGCCCTGGATATCATTGACCACGACCACAGGCAATCTTTCCACCCTTAATTCCCTGATAGCCTCGGGACCCAGGTCCTCATACGCCACTACCCGCACCTCCTTGACCGCCCTTGCCATGAGTGCCCCCGCCCCCCCGATCGCCGCCATGTATATGGCCCGGTATTCGACCATGGCCTCCTTGACCTCTTTGGAACGTCTTCCCTTCCCTATCATCCCTCTGAGCCCTAGCTTGAGGAGACTGGGCGTATAGGGGTCCATACGATAACTGGTGGTGGGACCTGCAGCACCGATCACCCGACCCGGCGGGGCTGGCGATGGGCCTACATAGTAAATGACCTGGTCTTTGATAGGAATGGGGAGCGGCTCTTTCTTCTCGATCAATTCCACGAGCCTGCGGTGAGCAGCATCTCTGGCGGTGTAAAGGGCCCCGCTGATGGTGATTTGGTCACCCGATTTCAGGGGCATAATATCTTCCAACGACAGGGGGGTCTCTAGATGGATCAGGTCATCCACGGTCTCCTCCTTTAGAAAACGATCTCAAAATGCCGGCTGGCATGGCATTGGATGTTTATGGCCAGGGGAAGGCTGGCAATATGGCAGGGCATCATCAGGACGTGAACGGCAAGGGAGGTCACACGTCCTCCAAGACCCTGTGGGCCAACACCCGTTTTGTTGATCTCATTGAGTAGCTCCTCTTCCATCCTGGCCAATTCAGGGTCCTGATTCCGGGTCCCCAGGGGTCTGAGCAGGGCCTTCTTGGCCATGATCGCTGACCGCTCAAAATTTCCACCGATTCCAACCCCCACGATGGTGGGAGGACAGGGGTTGGGGCCTGCATCCTCCACGGTCTCAACGACCTTTTCTTTTATGCCTGCCCACCCCGCTGAGGGGGGCAGCATAAAGAGTTGACTCATATTCTCGCTACCCCCGCCCTTGGGGACCACCCATATCTTGAGCTTATCTCCCGGCACCACGTCAAAATGGACGATAATGGGTGTGTTGTCCCCTGTATTCTGCCTGGTGAATGGGTGGCATACCGATTTCCGCAGAAATCCATCCCTGTAACCCTGTCTGATCCCTTCTTCCAGGGCTGCATTGAAGTCCCCGCCGACGATTGAAACCTCCTGCCCCAGTTCACCAAAGACAACAGCGACACCGGTATCCTGGCAAATAGGAATCCTCTCTTCTCTGGCAATGGTGGCATTTTCGATCAATTGAGCCAGGATATCCTTGCCAACCGGCGCTTCTTCATACTCCCGGGCACCCCGAAATGCCCGGATCACATCCTCCCCCAATTCATAATTGGCTCGAATTGCCGCATCTCTGACCTCGGTAATGATTTTTTCGGCTGATACCTCGCGCATTAAGCCCTCCGATAACGTTTGACTTTCCTGTGTGAGATCTTTACAAATAGTCTTGTTCAATCAAAAAGCACAGCCCACCCATTAATCGAGTCTCAATCTGATGGACGTTGATCATGGCATTCTGACAATGTCTTATACAAAATATCAATTCCATTGGCAATCAAGAAAGTGGGGATGCAGCTTTAGCAATGATAATCCTTTTGACGAACGATGACGGCATTTATGCCCCCGGGCTCTTTGCCCTCTACCATGCCCTCAAACCTGATCACGAGCTTCATATTGTAGCCCCGGAGTCGGAGATGAGCGCGGTTGGACATGCCATTACCCTGACTTCACCATTGAGGGTCCAAGAGGTTCGCAAAAATGGGTCATTTTACGGCTATGCCGTTACAGGCACGCCGGCGGACTGCGTAAAGATTGCCCTTCAGGAACTCCTGGAGAGACCTCCCGATGTCATCTTATCCGGGATCAATCTGGGAGCCAACGTCGGTGTAAACATCCTTTACTCCGGCACCGTGTCGGCCGCGACAGAGGGGGCCTTCCTGGGCGTACGATCTGCTGCCATTTCTCTGGCCACCCTAAAGAATCCGGACTTTAATTTTGCCGCCCGGTTTAGCAAGAGGCTCGTGCGGTTTTTGAGCACAAGTGGATTGAGAGAGGGAACCGCCCTCAATGTGAATATTCCTGCCCTTCCGCCTGATGAAATTAGGGGGGTATGTATCACCCGGCAGGGGACTGCGAAATTTGAGGAACGCTTCGAGAATCGCACCGATCCAAGGGGCAATGTGTATTACTGGCTCTCCGGTGAAACATTTGTAGGTGAGGGAAGGGCAGACGATGATTTTGTTGCCCTCAGAGAAAAAAAGATTACCATTACCCCTATCCACTATGATCTTACCTGCAACAGGGAACTGGAGAGGCTGAAATCCTTGTCTTTCCCGTCAGAGGTCAATGTGTTGTAAGCGCTCGATAAGTGGCGGGATTGGCCCCTGGATTTGATGCCTTTGCGGGAATGACGAGAAGGGCGAAGTGTCTCTTATTCCCACGAACCCCGAATCGGAGCCTGTCCCGGACCGGATCCGGGATCCGGGGGAGGTGCGGGAATCCAGAAAGGTTGTCTTGGAAAGCGGTTGCCCAGTAGATCCAGAAGACACTTGACATTTTTAATTATTTTGTTTATAGAGGGTCATTTTCTGATTTCTTTATTATACTGATGAGTGTTATTTATCATTAGTACAGAAACTAAAAAAGGAGGTGATTCTATCGGCCTGTTTGGGTCAACAAGAGTTGTCGAATTGGTCAACCTTTTAATCTTATAACCTTATTTCCTTTTACCACCGGGGAGATGATTTACCATTGAGTGGCTCCCATCTTTTTTGGGGGGCATCTTTACCATCGACTAAACGCTTTGATCCAAATTTGTAAACTCAAGAGCCTTCAATACAGACCGCGTTGCTGCGTCCACCATACAAGCAGACAGGGTCGACCCTGAGGGGTCGCCAGATACCTTTTCTTTGGCTTTCGGCTTAAAACCAAGGAGGGATATATCATGAATTCACTTTTTGCCTTGATTCTAGCTATTGTGTGGGCGATCATAGTTTACCGAACCTATGGCCGACATGTGGATAGAAAACTCGTTCGGTCAGACCCAAACAAAACCACACCAGCCACGATGTATATGGATGGCGTGGATTTTATGCCTACCAGTAAGAATGTCCTCTTCGGTTTCCAGTTTAAATCCATCTGCGGGTTGGGCCCGATTGTCGGGGCCATCATCGCTGTCCACTGGGGATGGCTTCCGGCGATGCTTTACCTTCTTCTGGGTGTGGCCTTCTTGGGCTGGATCCACGATTACACATCGGCCCAGGTCTCGATCAGGAAAGAGGGGATGAGCCTGGGAGGAATGAGCTATACCCTGATCTCACCCCGGGGCCGGACATTGGTCAGTATCTTTATCTACTTCAACCTGATGTTTGGCTTTGGGGCCTTCGCGCTCTTTATCGCGTGGACCCTGGGCAAGCCTACGGCCCCCTTTGGCATCCTCGTCTGGATCGCCATGGGTCTTCTGTTCGGCCAGATGATCTATAAATGGAAAACGCCCATTATTACCGCCACCCTGATCACGGTGGTTGCCACATTTATCGGCATCTTCGTCTTCAGCGGCCTTGGGCCGATCCAGGGATTTTTCAAATGGGTCAATGGCGGCGACCCATCGCCGGTTCTCTTTGGAACGATCACCCAGTCAAAATTCATATGGGTCCTGTTCGTCCTGGCCTTCTGCTACTTTGGGGCGACATTGCCCATCTGGCGGTGGGCCCAGCCCATCAACTACCTGGGCTTTTGGGTGGTCTTGATCGCCATGGTGGCCACCGGGCTGGGGATCCTCATCGGGCACCCATCCTTTGGCAATTTTCCGGCATACACGGGTTTTGTCTGGGCCGGAAAACCCCTCTGGCCCTTGCTGTTTGTGACCCTCATGTGCGGCGCGGTCTCAGGGTGGCATTCGCTGGTGAGCAGCTCGGGAACCGCCCGGATGATCGAGAACGAAAGGGATACGCTCCCTGTGGCGGGCGGTGCCATGCTCCTGGAGATGATCATGGGGATGATAGCCCTGATCATCGCGGTCTCCGCCTTCGGCAGCTTCGAGGGCTTTGCAACGGCCTTTAAGACGGGGGGAGGTTTTGTCTTTGCCAAGGGAATGAGCAATTTCCTCGGCAACATTGGCGTCCCGGCAAGTTTGGCACTGACATACGCCAATGTCGTCTTTGCGGTCATCGGCTTTACCCTGATCCATCTGGGGGTGCGGTTTATGCGTCTTTACGGCTCGGATGTGCTGGGTGAGGTCTGGCCGGCATTTAAGAACATCCACTTCTCCGCCATCGTCTCCATCGCCATTTTCGCGGTCTTCTGCTTCACCGGCATCTTGACCGCGCTCTGGATGCTGGGAGGGGCCTTTAACCAGATGCTGGCTGCCATGGCCCTGCTCATCTGTTCTTGCTGGCTGGCCTCGGAAGGGAGGGCTTATAACTATACCCTCTGGCCCTCCGTATTTCTGGGGGTCACGACCATCTGCGCCGCGCTGGTCATCTCCTATAAAGGATTTGTCCACTTCTTTACAACCCAAAACATCCCCGCTGACCGGGCCATCGGGGACTGGGTTACCGGCGTGATTGCGGTCTTGCTGGTCATCCTGGCGATCATTTTGGTCAAAGATGCCATCGCCGCCATCGCCCGATTTGTGAGGGAAGGCGGAGCAAAGGAAGCCGCAGCCGAGCCCTCTACGTCGTCTACTGGAGGAGGGTCATCGTAGGGACTATCAACCAAGTTTGACCTAGCGTAACGGGATGGGAAGGTCTCTGAGAGGCCTTCCCGTCTCTTTTGAGGTGAAAAGATGAAGCCGATCACTCTGGAAGTGCTCTCTTTGATCCCGGTCTCGTTCTGTAATTGAGGGCACTACCAATTTGTTTCAGACCAGGTGGGTCTGGTTCAAAAACGGGATGAGGTGGACCTCGATCAATATCCAGAGGACGTAAAAGAAGACTATCGTTTTCTCAGCACCTGGCTCAGTGAACTGGCCCAAAAATATAAGGAGAAAATCCGCATCGAGATCGTCAATGTCTCATCCTTTCGCGGGTTCTATAAATCCATCCGTCATTGGACCCAGACGTATCCCACCTTTATCGTGGACAAAAAAGAAAAATACAGCGGTACCGATCGATCCCAGCTCGATCTCATCATTGAAGGTCATTTGGGTCGTGTCTAAAGACGTCGACAAAATGGCCATCGACCATGCCGAACACAAAATATCTGGCAACAATATACTCTTCGGGCTTACCCATTTTTTGATCCTGACCCTTCCTTCAGACTGGCGGATCACCAGAAGTTATCTCCAGCCCGACATACACTCCAACGTCAGACGCGGTGAGCTTCTCTGGGTGGAAGCCGGGCAGACCGACCAGGTCGTCTATCACCCGTCGAGGAAGATTGCCCTGGATCTGACCATCGTAGTCAAGAGGGGGAGGCGGGATCGATTCAAGACCAAGGGCATCACTGTCCATTCGGAGGGATCCTTGAACATCAATGGCCATGAGGCCTTCTATATCCTCGGGGAGGTGGGGATCGGATTTCTCAAGAAAAAACTGGCCAAGACGTTACGGCTTTACTTCCATTGCTCAGAATTGGAGCGAACGATTATGATCAGCTTTACGGGTAACTGCCAGGAGGCTGACATGATAGAGATCTTTGAATCTCTTGCGGGATCAAGGTGTCATTAATTCCAGATTGCGATCAAGATGATCGTAATGCCTTTCCCCAGATGGTCAGCAACAAAGCTGATTCGTAACGCATTGTAGAGGCTCTTGCAAGAGTCCTTTAATGTGATTCCGGCGAAAGCCGGAATCCAGGATTTTCAACTACTTCTGGTCCCCGGCTTTCGCCGGGGTGACGGTTTTATCGAGTTTTGCGAGAGTCTCCGTAGGTCTCTTTGGCATTATCTCAGCAGTCGTTTTCGTATGGCTGCGGGGGCCATGTTACCCAACCAAATAAGGTCATCTTGAATGCGAGATGGAATAAGTGGGCTGGATACAAAAAAAGTGGGGCTGGCGCCCCACTCTGGAAAGAACCAAATAGTCGAAGGCCTGTCAGGCAAATAGGTGGGCGCCGGTCTTCTTGAGCATGACCGGCCCTTGCACCTCGGTGTCAAACAAGGGGACTAGGGACCTGACGCCATCCCCAAAGGTCTCCCAGACCTTCTCCATGTGCTCCTCCTGCATCCTAACCCGATTTTGGACAAACTCCGGCGCGTCCTGCTTCACCGTCTCCTTCTGGATCAGCATATTGACGATCACCCCCCCCACGGGTATCCCGAAATCGTGAAACCATTGGATAAACCGGGTGATGACGGCTATGGGAAGGCTTTCGGGTAGAGTAACAAAAAAGAAGGCGGTTGTCCCCGGGTCGGTCAACAACTTGCTGGCATCGGCCATCCGATCCTTGAACTGGAGGAGGTAATCCATCAAGGGGTCCTGTTCCTCCTTTTTCCTGCTGTAAGAGAGCTTTTTCCGCAATTCCTTGGCCTCTCCCCGGCTCTGAATCATCTTCTCCACCCAGAGCGAGTAGACCTTGGACATCCCCAGGAGCCTTCGGGCATTGGCCGTGGGGGCGGTGTCAAAGACGTAGATCTCGTATTTGTCTTCAAATATCAAATCGAGCATGTTCTCAAACATGGCGGATTCCTCAAATGCAGGGTTCATGGTTGCAGACTCCACGAATTCCTCTGCCTTCACCGCGATGTCGGCGAACTTCAGGAACCAGCTGATTTTTTCCCGGATCTCCTTTTTGGAGCGCTCGATGGTGTCTTTGGTGTCGATCTCGAGGGCATAGCAACCATCCCCATCTTCGATCGGTATCGCCTTGCCAAAAACGTTCTGTCCCAAAAGGTTGGTGAGGCTGTGCACGGGATTGGTCGAGGCAAGGAGCGTCTTCTTCCCCTGTTTGGCAAACCACAGGGCCGCAGCCCCGGCCATGATGGTCTTGGGGCGCCGCCCCGGGGGGGCGGGCGGGGGGGGGGGGGGGGGGGGGGGGGGGGGGGGGGGGGGGGGG
>CAZXCQ010000156.1:0-14917 GCA_964639275.1 uncultured Desulfobacteraceae bacterium
GTTTTCTTTCGGCAACACTGTTTCTCGTTTAATCCTTATATCGGAATTCCAGTATGGCTTGACTAACCTTGTAAGGATCTGAGAAAAGGGGATTGGCCGCGGAATAAAGGTCGGTGTGGACGAACGACTTCTGAAACCTGAAACCATCGGACTTGGGAGGTAAAAATGACCGGAAAAGAGATTGTGAAATTGGCCTTTGATCTCAAAGAACCGCCCAGGACACCCGTTACCCTGATTGGCGGGGGTTCATTGATGGTGGATCTGGCAGGTCAGACCTTTGCAGGAATCAAGGAAGACCCGGCGAAGATCGCCGATGTCTTTATCCAGGGATTCCACAGGTTTGATCATGATCTACTATGGACAGGATCAAATTTTATCAACTACCCGCTGCATTTCCTCGGGTGCCCCATCGAGGATCGCACATCCGATGGGCCATCACTTCTGGGAACGGTGATCCAGGGTCTGGATGATTTTGACTCCCTGAGCGTAGAAAGGGTCCTCGAAAACCCGGTGATGCAGGGAATTATTCGTTCCCATCACCTCATCGCCGATGCCGTCGGCAAGGAGACCTTCGCAATGCCGACCCAATGGGCCCCTTTTACCCTGGCGGCCCGAATCCTGGGACCCGAGGCGGTCATGTGGGCGACCCTGGAGGATCAGGACCGGCTCCAGGAGCTTGTCCGGTTTGCCACAGAGTTGATCTGGTCGATCGTCGATCCGATCCTGGATCATGAGGACATCATGGGGGCCAACTTCGCAGACCCTGTTGCATCGGGGGACATGATCTCACCCGATACCTTCCGGCGGTTTGCTGCACCGTTTCTCAAGGAACTGGTGGAACGACTCGGGTCAAGGGGAAAGTATTCCATGATCCATATCTGTGGTGACACCACTCGCATACTGGGGGATATCGCCGATATGGGGCCAAATTGCTTTAGCCTGGAGGCAAAGGTGGATCTCAGACAGGCAAAGGAGATCCTGGGGGGCAAGGTGTGTGTGGCCGGGAATGTGACGCCAACAGGCGCGTTCCTGAAAGGAACCCCCGAAGAAGTGGTCAGCGAGGCAAAGGCGTGTATTGATCGGTGGGGAGACGGAGGCGGTTTCCTCTTAACCCTGGGCTGTGATTTCCCCAAGACCGTCCCTGTTGAAAATGCCATGGCCTTGATGTCACTGAAAAAACGGTAAGAGGGAACTGTTCAGATGTTACGGAAGATAGCCCATGGAATCGATAAAAAATCATAAATTCTTTTGTTCACTGATTACTCGCCCAACGTCGTGGGACAACCACGAGGGGACCTTCCGTCACACGCTTCATGAATTGAAGCAGAAGCGCGTTGATTTCGGGGTGTTTGGAGACATCGACCTGGAGGAATAAGGAGGAAGCGAAGTGCCAAGACCCGTGTATCCGACAAAAGAGGGGATCTGGTCAAGGGGGAAACGGAAGGAGGCAGGATACGGCGGTGTCCGCCTGGGGATGCCCTTCCCGGAGGCGGTGGAACAATTCCGCAAGTCCATAGAAGGCCGTGACGATTTTGACCCGGCTGTCCTGTTTGCTTGGGGCACCATGCAGGCGACAGCTGTTCTCAATATCCTAAAGGCCGCAGAAGAGACCTTTGGAAAAGAGGGCCAGGAGATGGTCCGCAAGGCCGCAAACAGGGCCGGATATGAGGCCATGGAGAGTTTTCTCAAGACGTCCGGCTTTCCCGAGGGCCTGGATGAGATGGAAATGGCATCCTATGTGGTGACCGGGATAAATACGGTCCTTTATGCCTCACTGGAAAAGCCATGGATTGTGTCGAAAGACCGCTGCGAGTTTGACATCCTGTGGTGCCCCCATCAGGACCGCTATTCGGCCTTTGATTGTCGTGTGCAGAGATACTTTGTCGAGGGGATGTTTCAGGCCCTTGACGACAGTGGGAAGGGTGGGCTCACGGCCTGGGTGGAGAAGCTGATCCCCCACGGGGCCGAATGCTGTCACTTTGTGGTGGAGAGAAGAAAGGACGGTGGGGGCAAAAACCCCTGGGATGCCTATTCAGAGGAACTGGGAAAAAAGGCCTTTAGGAAACTGGCCGAAGAAAAGGCGCACGGACCCAGCTCCCGATGATCGCCGGTCATCTCTTGACTCAGCGCTTTTGATTGTTATTTTAAAGGCTACATGATCAGGAGGTTTGGGCAATGGGGAACTGGTTTAAGACAACGCTCTTGTTGGGCGCCATGACGGTTCTCATCGTCTGGATCGGACACCTCTTCGGGGGCCGGCAGGGCATGGTCCTGGCCTTCTTGCTGGCCATGGGGATGAACTTTTTCAGCTACTGGTATTCCGACAAGATCGTGCTCAAGATGTACCGGGCCAGGGAGGTAAGCCCCCAGGACTTTCCCAAATTGTACGAGGCTGTCAGACAGCTGTCTCAAAACGCGGGTCTCCCAATGCCCCGGGTCTACATCATCCCGGAGGAATCCCCGAACGCCTTTGCCACGGGTAGAGACCCCGAGCACGCGGTGGTCGCCGTCACCGAAGGTCTGCTCAAGACCATGAACGATGAAGAGGCCACAGGTGTCCTCGCCCACGAAATGGCCCATGTCAAGAACAGGGACATCCTCATCGGGTCGGTTGCCGCCACAATGGCGGGTGCCATTATGATCTTAGCCACCATGGCCCGCTGGACCGCCTTTTTTGGCGGTGGGGCCCGGGATGAGGAAGGTGGAGGGGGCGGTCTGGGAGCGATGGGTCTGATCGTCATGTCTATTCTGGCACCCATCGCGGCCATGCTCATTCAGATGGCCATCTCCAGGTCAAGGGAATATCAGGCCGATGCAACAGGGGCCCGGTTCGCGGGTAGCCCGGAAGGCCTGGCCGATGCCCTGGAAAAGCTTGGGGCATACACGCGCAGGCTGCCGCTGAAGGCCAGCCCATCGACGGCGCACATGTTTATCGTCAATCCCCTCTCCGCGGGTGGCATGGCCAGCCTCTTTTCCACCCATCCCCCCCTGGAGCAGAGGATCGCCCGGCTTCGGGGCAGCCGGCCAGACTCACCCATTGAGAAGGAGGAAGACAGGGGAAGAAAGGCAGCCGAGGAATTCTGGAGACATCTGTCAAAATAAGGGGCGTCTGTTCAATTCTTGACATGCGCGCCGGGTGAACCCGCACCACCCCATCTCCTTTTCACGAATTTTTGCTTCAGCCAAAAAGGGGCCCTCGATACGCCTTGCCATTTTTGTGGACTTCAAACCGGCCCGGCTCTTCAGGCCATCTGCGGCTTCTGTTTGAAGACCTCAGTCCTTGTGGAAAAGCGAAATCCGCACACATCAATCCCCCATTTGACATCAATCCCCCGATGGTTTATGTTGACGCACCCTGAGAAATGATTAGATTTTTCATTTCAGTAATTGGACGCCAACAACATCAATGTTTAACACCTTTTTGAAAAAGTCGGTTTTGTCAAGGAGCAAGAGTATGGAGACAGAGGGTAGCAGGGAAAAAAAGTTCACCGGGGCATCCAAGTATGTCCTTGATGAGGAATTGGCCGAAATTGTCAATATATCCATGGCATTAGAAATGCCTTTACTCCTAAAAGGAGAGCCGGGCACAGGCAAGACCATGCTGGCGCATGCCATTGCTGAGGCCCTTAACATGAACCTCATTGTCCTGAACGTCAAATCGAGCATGAAGCTTGTGGATGCGCTCTACCAGTATGACACCTTAACCAGGCTCAACGATAGCCGTTTTGGTGACTCCACCCGGGATGTAAGCAACATTGAAGACTACATCAAGATGGGGAAAATCGGTCAGGCCTTTGTGGCCGAGGAGAGGGCGGTCCTTTTGATTGATGAGATTGACAAGGCAGACACCGATTTTCAGGATGACATGCTGGATGTCCTGGACCAGATGGAATTTGATATCATCGAGATCGACCGGACCATCAGCGCGAGGCACAGGCCGGTGATTGTCATCACCTCCAATGCCAAGAAGGACCTCTCGGATCCCTTTTTGGGACGCTGCAACTTTCATCATATCGCCTTTCCTGAACCCGACATGATGAAGACGATTGTCCAGGTTCACTTCCCGGACATCAGCAGGGATCTGCTGGATCACACGGTCAAGGCCTTCTATCGGATGCGGGATTTCAGGAGTATTGAGAAAAAGCCTGCGACCCGCGAATTGATCAACTGGATTCGGGCGCTCAAGGCAGATCCGGACTTCAAGTTAAAGGATCTGATCAAGGGAGACATCCCTTACCTGGGTGTCCTCTTTAAAAAGAGTCCCGATTATGCGATTGCGCAAAACGCAGTCGCACGGATGAGGCTGTGACAGACAGGGGCTTTCCACAGCATTGAGCGGATAAGCGCCGGCTAGCCTTAGAGGATCAGGAGATGTTTACGAGGTTTTTCTATCTGTTAAGGGAAGTGGGGATCCCGGTATCCCCTACCTCCTTTCTCAGGCTTCAAAAGGCCTTGAGTATGGGCCTCATTACTTCAATGGATGGCTTTTACACGGCCGCCCGCTCCATCCTGGTCAAGAGCGAGCGGTATTTTGATCTCTACGATCAGGTATTTGCCCATCATTTTGAGGGGGCGGAGCTAAAGGAGCCGGCCGAATTCGAGCTGTCAGAAGTGGCCCAGGCCATGCTGGAGCAATGGCTAAAGGACCCGGAGGGCATGGCCCAGGCCCTGGGGGTTGATGAGGAGGCGCTCAACAAACTGAGCCCCGACGAGCTGCTCCAGTATTTCCTGGATCGTCTAAAGGAGCAGACAGAAGAACATCACGGGGGGAGTAAGTGGATCGGGACCCGGGGGACATCCCCTGTGGGGCATTCCGGCTACCATCCAGGCGGCATGAGGGTCGGCGGGATCTCCAGGAACAAGTCGGCCGTTAAAGTGGCCATGGACAGGCGGTATCGCGATTACTCTCAAGAAGGACCGCTCACCCAGGCCCAGATAGGGGAGGCCCTCAAGCGATTGAGAAACATGGTGCCCTCCGGCCCCAAGGACATGGTCAATATCGATGAGACCATCTACCAGACCATGAAAAATGCCGGGGAGATAGAGATCGTATTTGACCGGAGCCTGAGGGACCGCCTCAAGGTTATTCTGGCCATAGACAATGGGGGGTGGTCCATGGATCCTTACATTGACGTGGTCCAGACCCTTTTTAACTATGCCCGGGCCCAGTTCAAGGAGCTAAAGACCTTTTTCTTCCACAACACCATTTATGATTATCTCTGGGAAGACCCTGCCAGGTTTAGAAAGCCGTACAAGGTTGATGAACTGGTCCGCCGCGACCCGGAGACCCGTTTTGTCATAGTGGGCGATGCCAGCATGGCACCTTATGAATTGATGGCCACCGACGGCTCTATCCATATCGAGGAGAGGACCATGAAGCCCAGCTATGAGAGACTCCAGTTTATTGCCGCTACCTTCCCCTATTCTGTCTGGCTAAACCCAAAGATGGCCATGGAGTGGCCCTACACCCGCACCATCAACGCCATCCGTGAGATCTTTCCGATGTTCGAACTGACCATCGACGGGCTGGAAAAGGCAGTGACCTACCTGATGCACAAGAACTGATCAGCCTCTGCCCTCAAGAAACCGCCAGTAGGCCACCATTCTGGAGAGGACATTCACCGCGTCCTCGGGTGTCTCATAATAAAGACCACTGTATCGCCTGCCATCCACAGAACGCACCTTGCCCTTGGTGGTCCTGGCCATGGAGACGCCGATAACCGGCTTTTCGTAAGTCTCCATGAGTTCCACCATCCTGGCGATGTATCTCTCTTCGTAGTCCTGGACCAGGGAATTCATCTGTTCCAGGAATCCGGGTGGGATGGTGGCGTCCACCTTGCGGGTGGATTCGATCAGGAGTGATGCAAACTCCTGCCGGTCCACGATCCCCAGGCTGATGACTGCATCGATCCCGTTCCATTTCAGGAGTTCCTCTACCGCCACAATCGGTGCATCCGGATCGGCCGTTCCCACCAGATCAACCGGATTTCCCTTGCTCCAAAAAGGGGGAAGGTACCGGCCGATGGTTTCCACAATCGGCTTGGGAATACCGGGGACTACAAGTCCCCTTTCATTGCACCCGTCTGCCGTAACGACCCCCCATCCCCCGCCAAGGGTTACAATCCCCACCCGGTTTCCCCTGGGTAAGGGGAGAGAGGAAAACCCTGCCGATAAGTCGAGTAACTCGGATGGGACCCGAACGTTCAGGAGGCCGGCCTGCCGGCATGCCGCCCGAAAAAAGAGATCTTCTCCGCTCATCGAACCCGTGTGAGAGGCTGCTGCCGAGCGACCGGCCTCGGTCCGGCCGCCTTTCAGGACGACCACGGGCTTTTTGAGATTTACCCGCTTTGCGACCTGGAGGAAGTGCCTCCCATCTCCCACGCTCTCCAGGTACAGGATAATGATCCTGGTGTGGGGATCCTCCTCCAGATATTGCAGGTAATCCACGCACGTGACCATCCCCTCATTTCCTGACCCCACAAACAGGGATATGCCGATCCCCTGTTGATGGGCAAAATGGATCAACTGGTTGCCCAGATTTCCCGACTGGGAGATAAAGGCCACCGAGCCCTTTCCGGGCCTGGCATGCACTCCCGTTGCAAAGAGACCGGCGTGGGGACAGATGATTCCCATGGTATTGGGTCCGACAAGTGTTAGCTCCCTTTTCCGGCAGATATCCACCACCTGCCTTTCAAGCGCTTTGCCCGCCTCATCGGTTTCACTAAAACCCGATGTGATCAATACCACCCCCCTTACCCCCTTCTCACCGCACTGTTCAAGGATGCCGGGGACGGTCTTGGCCGGGGTGGTAATAAATGCCAGGTCCACAGGATCGGGAATATCGAGGACACTCCCAAAGACGGGGAGGCCAAAGATCTCCCTTCGTCTTGGATTGACGGGAAATATCTTTCCCTCAAACCCCCCGGCAACGATGTTGCTGAGTATGAACTGACCCCATTTTCCAAATTCCGTAGATGCGCCAATAACCGAAACCGACGTGGGATCAAAGACAGCATCGAGATCCAAGATGTGCCTATCCATAGGAGTACTTCCTCTGTAAGTCTAGCCTTTTTGTAACACTTTAGCCTTTTTCAAAACTGACAATTCGACAAGGCAATGGGGGTTCCGAGTCCCCATTGCCCGGATTTCAAAAAGCTAAAATGTTACCCCCCTGGTAATTAACCAGTAGAGACACTCTATCCAAAGAAAGATGCCGACGACATCGGTATTGCTCAGTGCCCCGGTTTGCAACGATAGGCACGTCCGGTAATCTTGGGCTCAAAGCTGAGTGTCTCGCTGGTCCACACAACATGGGTGGCCCCGAGCGCCGCTGCCTTCTGGAGGGCCTCATATTTGAGATCGTCAATCCCGACTTCGATGATCTCTCCATCACCGCGCCAACCCGCACTCATGCTGTCGGTGCCGGAGGCGTGAACCTCGCCGAGATACTTGCAGCCCTTCACCATCTTCATGTTCGCTTCCACCACCGTTGAAGGCGAGGGGGAGAGTTTGGGCTGGCAGCCGGCCAGGGTGCCCAGTGTTATCGCCGCTAGGAAAAACAGGATAAATGGGGTCAAAGAGTGGTTTTTCAATAACCTGCCCATATCTTCTTCTCCATTTTATTGTGACTTCTCAAAACCCCCTACCTCACAAGGTCATCTGCCTCAAAACGGTCTGGGTTAATGGGCTTTCGATCCTTCCGAGTTCCTGGACAATTGAAAAATGGTGATGACCGGAAAGCACCCTATACGTATGGGCATGGCCTGCGTCTTTCAGGGCAGTTGAAAACGCTGAGGCATGGCGGAGGAATTCATCGCTTTCAAGAGATCCCACTGAAATGATCAGATCTTTTTTGCTCCTCGGCAAATGGTGTATGGGGCTGTTTCGCCGGCATACCCCTTCATCCATACCCAGTGCCTCATTCAAATAGCACAATCGGATCGGTTCCAGATCATAGATCCCACTTATCGCACACCCTCCTCTTATGGGATCAACCGGGAGATTCCAGGCATCGGTCCAGTCGGTGGCCATCATCATCGCCACCAGATGCCCTCCGGCCGAATGTCCTGAGAGGTAAATCCGGGAAGGATCGCCGTTAAATCCCCTTGCGTTATGATAGGTCCAGGCTATGGCTGCACGGTTTTGCCGGACTATCTCGTCCATGTCAGCCTGGGGGGCCAGGGTATAGTTGATCACCACGACAGCGTATCCCACCCTGGCAAAGGGCTCGGCAACAAAGCTATGGCCCTTTTTGTCCAGGTTTTGCCAGTAGCCCCCGTGGATAAAGAGTTGCACCGGTGAGTTGGGCCTTTGGGCCGGGAAGATATCGAGTCTTTCCCCGCTCTTCTCGCCATATGCGATGTCGAGCTGACAGGGGAAAGCACGGCGCACCCGCTCGCTTTCCAGTTCGTTTTGGTCAAAAAAATTCTGAAAGTCGGGGTGCCTGACCCTGAGGTTATACTGCGCGTCAAGTCCGGTTTGATCATATTTCATGTATACCAATATCTTTCACCTCACCGTATGTATCTTCGTTGCTATTGCCTTGCGCTAATCCGTCTGCGGATAGGACAGCGGTATCAATTTGTCTTTTTCAAAACTGGGACCCGGGCCTTTTCTCTATTATACATCAACCTTAAACCCGAGATCCACCTCCGATGCAGGGACACCGCCCCGGATACCCCAGTTTTCCAGGGGAAGCTCATAAAGAACGATACGGATATCCTTTGGTTCTATCCCCATCGCGGCGTAGTTTTGAACGATCTCTTGGCATCTCTTACCCCCTTCGGTTCTTTTAGCTTTCCATCTCAAACATATCCAGGACTTCTTTTTCCTGTTTGGCAGCCTCTATCCACTCAACGATGGGCGGGTGACTCAACATTTCTTCCACATAATTCTTTTCCAACCCTTCCAGCGGCACGTCATATCCCTCAAAACGCAGTGCCACCGGGGCAAACATGGCGTCAGCAATACAGAACTCTCCAAATAGCCAGGGACCTTTCTGTCCATAATTGGTTTTACAATGCCGCCAGATCTTCTTGATTCTCTCAATATCCCTCAGGACCCCTGCTGAGAGGGTGAACTTGTCGTACTTCCTGCGGCAATTCATCGGTAGTTCACTGCGGAGTGAAGCGAAGCTGGAGTGCATCTCCGCGCTTATGGATCTTGCGATTGCCCGGGCATTCTGGTCAACGGGCCATCCCCTGTATTCGGGATATTTCTCTGCCAGGTATTCCAGTATGGCCAGAGAATCCCATATGATCAGGGTGTCGTCCAGTAGCACGGGGACTTTATAGTCTGAAAAATAGGGCTCCAGCTGCCGGTCGGTATCTTCTGTCTGAAGTGCTATGCGCCTTTCTTTAAACCCGATCCCCGCATGTTTCATGTATACCCAGGGTCTCAAAGACCAGGTGGAATAGTTTTTGTTTCCGATTACCAAGGTCAAGTCGGACATCTCTCACTCCTCTCCTCCCCTGCCATTTGAGACATTACCTGTGTTCCGACAACGCCAAAGTCCCTCACAGTGAGCCATCCAACTGGTCAGCGACGATTTCTTTGCAGTTTCTGCAGCGTTGTGCCCCCCTGAAAAGTGCTTTGCCGCATGAAGGGCAGTGATAATGCTCGCATTCTGCCCTGGCCCACTCTATGCTCCCCACCTCATCACCATGCTCCGCGACCTTGGCCTGCCAGAGAGGGATTGCCCTCTTCATTACTCTCACACCGGTGGCAAAGCCAAAATTTTCTATCTGACTGCACGGCCATTCCTCACATAGATGGCAGGAGTAGTACCCTTTTGATTTTACGCAATCCCTTATTTTGCATGCCTGACAAAAACCATATTGCCTTATCGGTGGATCGGGCTGCATACACCCCAAACATTCTGTTTCTTCGGGTTTTGTACCGTAGAGTTTCCCCATAATCGCCTTAAACTTCTCATTTCCGTCCCGCGTTGCAATGTAAACGCCACAAGCACCGCAGTATAATCCGCATGGTGCCATCAAATCCTTGTTCCTGATCTCCTCTTCGCTCCAACCTTCCATCTTCACCCTCCTTTGATCGGATTTTCTATATCAATTCACATTTTTTATACCAATTTGGCTTTCTTCAAAATTGCCCGGGTTTCAAAAAACTAAAACGCTACCATTTTTTCAAAATCGATGGTTTTAAACCTTCCATGGCGGTCACTCACACCAAGAGCCTTTCCCTGTCCCTCACCCTTTACCGGTGTGCCCGCTAGTTTCCACGACTGCTCAGATAGTAATGCCACAACAGCCGGGCTGCCACAGCCCGCCACGGTCTCCAGGCGATGCTGAGCAGATCGAGCTCCTCCGGAGACGGACGCGACTCCAGCCGTTTAACACCCTGTGCAGCCACGGCCAAGGCCAGGTCCTCACACGGCCAGATGTCCGGCCTCCGGAGTGCCATCAAGAGATAGATATTTGCAGTCCAAGGGCCGATCCCTTTGACCTTGATCAGCCTTGACCGCACAGCCGTGTCGTCCATCGTGCCAAGCCTGGCCAGATTGAGACGCCCGCCGAGAATCATCCGGGCCAGGTTACGACCATAAGCGGTCTTTTGGCGGCTAAAGCCAATATTCTTTAAGGTAGCATCATCCAGATCGAGAAACCGGGCCGGGGTAAGCGGCGAAACTGCCTCCAGAAGGCGATCATAGGCTGCCTTGGCCGATGCCAGGGATACCTGCTGTTCCAGGATGATGTGAATAAGCGTGGGGAATCCCGGCGCTCGTTCCCACATCGGCGGTTGGCCCAGTTTCGCAACTATCTGTGCAAGGTCCGGATCACTGTTACACAATATCTGCAGACCATACGCAAAGGTCTCCCGATCCAGTGGGGCGAATTCGTGTTTTTGGACTGCTTCAGTCTTTGGTATCCTTTTGGCCATTGTATAGCTTCCAAAGGCAAATATTTAGGATATGGCGCCCCACCCACCCGCCGTGGCCGGGGCGGGGTCACGGTTATACTTCTTTCGTTTGTCGATCGGCTGAAGAGGATGCGATAGAGCAAAGGACCTTTGTCATCCGGGGGTGGTGTCTGTGGCTGCGGGGAGGCCCCCCTGCGACCTCATCTGGTTTGGTTATTTTCCCAGCGGTAGATTCGCATTGGCGGTATGTTGAGAAGCTCCACTTCCATATACGCCGGGCCAAAAAATGGCCTGCACAGGAAGTCAACCCGCTTGTTGACCTGGTAGGCCACAAACCGTCCCTTGGGAGCAAGCACCGATATGATCGCCTCAATAATTTGAGTCCCCGAAGAAGGGCTCATGGTGGAGAAGGGGATTCCGGAAACCATCACCTCTGGCGCCGCCAGGTCATACATAGAAATGATTTCCTTGAGCCCAATGGCATTCCCCAGGTGAGCAATCAGTCTGTCGTCATTTATACCGCTCACCAATTCGTGGAAATCCGGGTTGATTTCAACACTTAACAGCCTGGCCTGCGGGTTCATGGCAGACAGTATCGCTCGCGTAGTGCCCCCCGTACCCGGGCCTAACTCAACCACGGTCTTGGCTGATCTTATGCCGGCCAACTCCACAACGCGCCGCTCAAGAAACCGGGAACTCGGCGTGATCCAGGCAACCTGGCGAGGATGTTTTAGAAACTGGTGAAAGAAAAAAAATCGATCGTCCATAGAAAAGCAAAACGGTCTAGAATTCTTGTTTTCGTCAATCCTGAAAGATAAAGGCGGCCCCTCATCTTTTGTGGCCCACGGAGAAGCATCATGAGACAAGATGCATCCAGATACGGTATCGCCAGTGGCCTGCTGACCAGCCAGCTTCCATTATCATTTTAGATTAGAGCAGTCAACAGGAGATTTTCGGCACGCCTTGCCATTTTGTCTGTACATCGCCGTCCCAAACAGGACACCTATTCCTGGTCCTTTAGCAACGCATCAAGACCGGCGAAGGGTTTATAGGTGGAAGGTGGCACTTGATCGCCCCCTGGCGTCGTCTCGCCATACCATTCCTGATCCAGGTAGCGTGAGTGCTCATTATCGTGACAATAGATACACAGCAGCTCCCAGTTGCTCCCATCGAGCGGATTGTTATCGTGGTTGTGATCCTTGTGATGGACCGTGAGCTCCCGGAGTCTCTTGCCTGAAAATTCGCGGCCGCACCGGGCACAGATCCAGGGGTAAATCTTGAGTGCCCGTTCCCGATAGCTCTTTTCGCGACGCTCTCGTTCGCGTCTGGCCTCGGCAATCTTCTGGTCCAGCCTCTCGGCGCCTACTGGCCTTCTTTTCTGTGACATGTGCATCGCCTCCATACGTCGGGTCCAAGACAGGCCCACTGGCCGGTGAGACCTGATAGCTTTTTTGTTGGCACAGAAATCGCATTTATAAGCCTACTAAAATACAAGAAGATTTGAGGCAAAAGGAAAAAATCGATGCAACGCTTATGTGCATGGTGTAACCAAGGTCATTCATCAAGGGACAACCGATACTATATCTCACGGCATCTGTCAAAGGTGTCTTCAGAGTGTCCTCCCCGGGACCTATAAAGTCCCGAAGGAACGCAAAAGGACCTTGAAGCACCTCAAGCAGGTCAAAGGTCTATGAAATCCTCCTCTCCGTGATTTCTGTCCCGTCAGGGCATCACGGGCCGAAGGCCTGTTTTATGAAGCCGTTTGCCCCCGGAATTTCCTTTGATACAAGAAGAAAATTCGTAACACCTTAGTCACTTAAAACCCGGGGTATGGGGATTCCGAACCCCCATACCCCTGTCCGAGTGCTAATCTTGGAAAGAGCCAAATTGATACGAAAATTCCCATACCAAGGCTAACTAAGGTGACAGGCGACCCAGTGGTCATTGCCCAAATCCCTAAAGACGGGTTCCTGTTGCCGACATTCCTCCACGCGCCTGGGACACCGGGTGTGAAAGGTACAGCCGGAAGGCCATCTTAGGGGACTCGGCACATCCCCCTCCAGTATGACCCGTTGTCTGCGCGCCTCTGGATCGGGAATGGGGACGGCCGAGAGCAGCGCCCGGGTATAAGGGTGCTGGGGATTCCGATAGAGTTCCTGATCCGTTGCCATTTCCACGATCCGTCCCAGGTACATGACGCCCACCCGGTCACTGATGTGTTCCACGACGCTCAAATCATGGGCGATAAAGATGTAGGAGAGGTCTCTTTGCTCCTGTAGCCGGAGGAGGAGATTGATGACCTGGGCCTGGATGGAGACATCAAGGGCCGAAACAGGTTCGTCACAGATGATGGCCAGAGGGTTCAAGGCCAAAGCCCGGGCGATGCCGATCCTCTGTCGCTGGCCACCGGAGAACTCGTGCGGGTAGCGGCTCATCTGCTCCGGGTGAAGGCCGACACTCTCCATGACATGGGCCACCCGGTCCCGGGTCTCGGCCTTGGAGGTCTTGAGGTGGTTTCTGATCGGCTCAGAGATGATTTGCCCCACGTTCATACGGGGGTTGAGCGAGGAGAAGGGGTCCTGGAAGATGATCTGGAGGGAGCGCCGGATTTGTCGCAGCTTCTCCCGTTCCAGGGCGAGCAGATCCTGTCCGTTCAATATCACCTGTCCGGATGTAGGCTCAATCAGACGCAGGATAGAGCGGCCAACCGTGGTCTTGCCACATCCGCTCTCGCCCACAAGCCCAAAGGTCTCACCCCGCCTGAGGGTAAAGCTGACCCCGTCTACTGCCCGGACATGGCCGATGGTGCGAGAGAAGATTCCCCTTTTGACCGGGAAGTGTTTCTTTAGAGCTCTAACTTCCAAGAGCGCCATAATAGTCACCCCCCTTGACCGATCCCTCGTGCGTGTTTTGACCCGTTCCGTTCTTTTCCTCCAGCCAGCAGCTGACCTGGCGGTGTTCTTGGAGGTGGATCACCGGCGGCTCCTGATCCCGGCAAATGGCCAAGCTCCTTGAGCAGCGGGGATTAAAACGGCAGCCTCGGGGCATCTCCAGGGGATTGGGGACGATACCGGGGATTTCTTGCAGCCGACGTCCGCTCCCTGTCTTGCGACCAATAACCGGCACCGACCCCAGAAGCCCCCGGGTGTAAGGATGTCGCGGGTCCCTAAAGAGCTCCTTTACCGGTGCCTCCTCGACCATCTTGCCGGCATACATCACAACCACCCGGCTGGCCATCTCGGCGATGATGCCCAGATCATGGGTGATCAGCACAATCGATGTATCAAACTCCTCCTTGAGCCGCGCCATGAGGCTCATGATCTGGGCCTGGATGGTCACGTCCAGGGCGGTCGTGGGCTCATCGGCCAGGAGCAGCTTTGGGCTGCAGGAGAGCGCCATGGCGATCATGGCCCGCTGCCGCATACCGCCGGAGAGCTTGTGGGGATATTCCCTGGCCCTCGATCTGGGGCCCGGTATCTGGACCAGCCGAAGCATTTCGACTGTCCGCTTCCACGCCTCCTGGCGCGTCATTCCCTTGTGAAGCCTAACGGGTTCCGCGATCTGTTCTCCGATCGTCAGGACAGGGTTCAAGGAGGTCATGGGCTCCTGAAAGATCATGGAGATGGCGCGACCCCGGATCTTCCTGATCCCCTCCCGATCCAGGTCCAGAAGATCGGTCCCCTCAAAGAGGATCTGTCCCTGGATTTCAGCTGGCGGGCATCGCAAGAGCTGTAGGATAGAGAGCGCTGTGACGCTCTTCCCGCAACCGCTCTCTCCGACCAGTCCCAGGGTCTCTCCGCGAAAGACCTCAAGATCCAATCCGTCCACCGCGTTGACCACACCCTCGTAGGTGTGGAAACGGGTCCGCAGGTCGCGTATTGCCAGAAGGGGTTCCATTTGCCGGCTCATAGCTTGAACCTCGGGTCAAGGGCATCGCGCAGCCCATCCCCCAGGAGATTGAAGCTCAAGACCGCCAAAAAAATGGCGATGCCCGGGAAGGTGGCCACATGGGGCGCGTTAAAGATATAGGCCCTCCCGG
>CAZXCQ010000157.1:0-8289 GCA_964639275.1 uncultured Desulfobacteraceae bacterium
ACCCCAAACCCCGCTCCTATCCGGTCGCGGGACTCTATAGTGTCTGAATCGCAAATTTTGTATGTATTGGTTTGCAAGTCTTCCTGGATTTTGCTAAACTTTGGCCAACAAAAGAGTCACCTTTGCATGCAACATAATCCCGGGTAATACCAATAATGCCAAGATTACCAGACGGCGAATTTGCGATATAATACCCTCATATAGCGGATTAGCCTGCGAAGTTATGGTCTAATCCGATTTCGCATGTCATAATGCAGTATTAGAAATGCTGCAATTTGGCAGTCTACATCAAAGTTCGACAACCAGGGAAGGAAAAACAGATGCCAAGAAAGATGTGGGTATATGATCCTCAGTCTGGGGGCGTTAAGATCCCGCAGAAGATGCAACCCCGGATACGCCAACGCCTCCTGGAGCATGCTGAGAAGCACTATGCTGGGAAATACAACCGGATCGATGTACGGTTCCGCGGGCAGTTCTGCTACATCGACGCTTATACGGAGCCTTACGTGCCGAGACACTACAACCCAAAGCTTTACGGTGAATCCCGTAAAGAGCACATTGAGCGGTTGAGGAAGATACCAACGCATCTATGCCGGCTCAGGTACTTTGGAGACGAGGATCGCTGGACAATGGCATTCTACACTTACAGCCACGAGACCTACGAGCCCTGTTTCTTTGACAACGGTACCTGGCATGGAACGCCGGAAGAAGCCTTCGACACTTCTGCGGTCTATTTAAATGGTTAAAATCAAAAGGCGAACACTTGGTTCAAGCAGACGGTCATTCCGCTGGCGCTTCATGCCCGCTGCTTAACCAGGCCGTTAGGGAAGACCTTTGCGAAAAGGCAAGTGTCAAACCGTTTGGATTCCATGCAGTCCGGCACCATGTAGCCAGCGTTACGGCCGATTCAGGCAAGGCATCAATGAGACAGGTCCAGGGGGTTTTGCGGCATCGGAGACGGGCCACTACAGAGAAATATTTACACCTATTGGATAGGGGTGTAAGTGAGGCTTTGGGCTTGCTGGATGAGCAAAGTGGTACAGATGGTACGCTTGTTAAGAAAAGCAAAAATGTTAAGGAAGCGAGCTAACTTATTGAAATGGCGGAGAGAGAGGGATTCGAACCCTCGGTAGAGCTTTCGCCCTACACTCGCTTAGCAGGCGAGCGCCTTCAGCCGACTCGGCCATCTCTCCCCAATGTTTACCCCGATTCAGACAAATATTCTTATAGTCCTTTTTGGAATGTTTTTCAACCCGTAATCCGCAGGACGTTATTGTTATGAGAGGTTGAATAAAAAGGGTCTGCAAGTTATTGATAATCTTCGCAAACCCTTGATATTTCCCTGGCGGAGGGAGAGAGATTCGAACTCCCGAGACATTGCTGCCTAACGGTTTTCAAGACCGCCGCCTTAAACCACTCGGCCATCCCTCCGGTTATTATCCAATGGTATTCAACTCCTGGCACGTGTGTCAATAGTCAAAATGTCCTTTTACTTCGAACAAAAAGGCATCCCGGCCAACTGGCCCAAGATGCCTTTGATCACAACCGCATTTTAGTCGGTTATAACTTGGTTACATTCTTGGCCACCGGTCCCCTGTCACCCTCTTCGATTTCAAAGCTAACCCTCTCACCCTCGGCCAGGGTCTTAAAGCCAGGCATGTCAATGGAGGAGTAGTGAACAAATACATCCTTTTCTCCCCCTGACTGTTCAATAAAGCCAAACCCCTTCCTTTCACTAAACCATTTTACTGTCCCCTCAGCCAAAGCTCTGACCTCCTTTCAAATAAATCTATAATGATCCCAAGACCCCGGTCGCCGTTCTGGCAAAGGAAACAATCCTTCCGAGCAGACCGACCCGCGAGTATCGCCGGGCCATTATCGCCCGTATGATATGTCACAATTCTTTTTGGGGTCAAGGGAAAAAGCCATTTCAAAGGAAGCCCTGGTGGAGGATCTCCGGTGAGAGTAGTGAGGCGGCATCCCTGTCCAGGATCCATGTCAGTCGGCCGTTTGAAGGGCATATCCTCCTGGCTGGCACAAGGGCCTGGCTGTCTTCGAAGACGGTCTTCAGAATCAAGGCCTTTTTTTTGCCCGTGGCCAGGAATACGATTTGTCTCGCGTGGTTTAAGACAGGGTAGGTCATGGTGATACGGGGGAGATATGGATCACCCCCGGTAACCACCTCCAATAGACTATTGCCTTTATCCGAAGTAGGCTCGCCGGGAAAGAGAGAGGCGATGTGACCGTCTTTGCCCACTCCCAGATATATCAGATCAAAAACAGGAAACTCTCCCCTTTGCAGACAAAAGAAATCCATCAATTCCTCGTGGAATCTTAAGACGCCGTCCTCTGGGGGAATTCTCCCTGGCATGGGGTGAATGTGCCCCGGCGGGAGGGGGAGCCTATCCAGAAAATCTCCTTTGGCAATACCATAATTACTGGCAGGGTGATCCTCTGGGACGCATCGTTCGTCAACCCAGAATATATGGGTCCTGGCCCATCGAATCTCGGATCTATAGGGTTCTTCTCCCAACATCCTGTGAAACGGCCGGGGGGTAGAGCCACCAGAGAGCGCCACAAAAAAACGACCTCTTTGGGTAATCGACGCCCTGGATGAGCTTGCAAGGATGCGGGTTGCCCTCAGGGCTACCCTGGCCGGGTTATCCTCAATGATTGTTTGATTTTTTCCGGTCATATTTGTGGGTTGTGCGAGTGCCAATTTTGAAAGAAACCAGATTAATACCAAACAAGATACAGAGAGAAAGGAGAGGGCTGTGACTTTATGGGGGAGAGGGGAGTGGCGAAGACGACGCTGGATCACCTCTCATCAAATCGAATTATTTGAAGAAAAGAATCTGCCCGTAGGCTGGCTCCGCCCACCAGGGCCCCGTCTATGTCTTCCTCTGACATGAGGTCTGCGATATTGTCGGGTTTTACACTTCCTCCGTATGCGATCCGAACCTGTGATGCGGTTTCTGAATCAAAGTCCACATCGAGCCACTCCCGGATGAATCGGTGTACTTCCTGTGCCTGCTGGGGAGTGGCGGTCTTGCCAGTGCCGATGGCCCATACGGGCTCATAGGCCAGGACAGTTGAAGGAGGCATCATCCCATTGGTCCTGTAATTTTTGAGCGAAAGATCCAGTTGCTCCTTGATGACATCAAATGTCTGACCGGCCTCTCTTTGTTCAAGGGTCTCACCGATACACAGGATAGGGATAAGACCCAGCCCAGACGCCGCCTTTACCTTGAGATCAATCATCTCGCTTGATTCATTGAACAGGCTTCTCCTCTCAGAGTGACCAAGGATCACGTGGGTGCATCCCGCCTCGCGGAGCATCGTACCGGATATCTCTCCCGTATATGCCCCCTTCGTCTCCCAGTGCATATTCTGGGCACCCAAAAAGATCCCGGAATCTCCGATCGCCTCCCTGACAGCGCCAAGTGCTGTAAATGGCGGGGCTACCAGCACTTCAACGCCTTCCAGTTTTTGCGTACCAGCGACGATATCTCCAACGAGCTTGATGGAGTCATCGACACTCAAGTTCATCTTCCAGTTACCGGCAATCAAAGGCAGCCTTTTCATCATTCAAGCACTCCCATCTCAGAAAGGGTATGGTGGCTTTGTCCATCTGCGGCAAAACATAAGGAATCGGACTACCCCTTTGCCATATGCATGGCCAGGTCAACCATTCGGGTTGAATAACCGACCTCGTTATCATACCAGGCCAGGACCTTGGCCATATCGCCGATGGCCATGGTTGAAGGTCCGTCAACCGTAGAGGAGACAGACCTACCATTGAAGTCTATGGAGACAAGGGGCTCGGTACTAAATGCCAGGATCCCTTTCAGGTCAGTCTCCGCGGCCTGCTTTAAGGCGTTGTTGATTTCATCTGCTGTGGCGGTCTTATTCAATTGAGCAACAAGATCCACTACCGATACATTCGGGGTAGGCACCCGGATCGCCATTCCGTTTAGCTTGCCCTCCAACTGGGGAAGGACCAAGGAAACCGCCTTGGCCGCACCCGTTGTGGTGGGGATCATGGATAGGGCAGCAGCACGCGCCCTTCTCAGATCCTTGTGGGGGAAATCCAGCAGCCGCTGATCCCCGGTGTAGGCGTGAGTCGTGGTCATCAGTCCCTTTTCGATTCCAAAGTGGTCAAGCAGGACCTTACAGACCGGAGCCAGACAATTGGTAGTGCAGGAGGCGTTTGAGACGATATGGTGTCTTTGCGGGTCATATTCATGCTGGTTTACCCCCATGACGACCGTCAAATCAGGCCCCTTTGCCGGTGCAGAAATTATGACTTTTTTGGCGCCGGCCTTAAGGTGGGCCGAGGCCTTCTCCCGATCCCTAAATAGACCAGTACACTCAAAGACCGTCTCGACACCCAGGTCCCCCCAGGGCAGTTTTCCGGGTTCCCTCTCTGAATATATATCAATCTCTTTCCCGTTGACGATCACCGAATGGTCGGTTGCAGATATGCCTGCCTCAACGCGACCATGAACCGAGTCATATTTCAGCAGGTGGGCAAGGGTTGAAGGATCTGTGAGGTCATTGATTGCCAAAAAATCAATGTCATCATTATTGATCCCTGCCCTGAAGACCATTCGCCCAATCCGCCCAAAGCCATTGATAGCTACTTTTAAGGACATCTCTTACCTCCCTATCGCTGTAAAATCTTATGCAGAAATCCACGTCCTATGGGCGTGGTCAGAGACTATTGGGTGTTTTGATTTGCCTTGCGCAAGCCGGCGCCTCCCGGTACCAAAGAGAAGGACATGATGATGGCATCCTCATGGGTCTCTTTATAGTAGTGTGGCCTCCGCCCCGTCTCACAAAACCCGGCCTTTTTATAAAAGGCCCTGGCTATGATATTTGAGGGTCTCACCTCCAACCAGACCTTCTTGGCCCCTTTGGATACACCCGCCTCTATCATCTTGTCCACCAGACAACTCCCCACACCCATTCTTCGTCTGTCGGGGTGAACGGCAACATTCATCAAGTGAACCTCATCCCCAAAGACCCAGAAGCAGATATAACCTCCAAACTCTCCATCTACCATCGTCACCCACAGGTTGGAGATGGGTCTCTTTGTTTCCTCCTCAAAGGCCTTTGAGCTCCACGGAGACGGAAAAGAGGCTTTTTCCACCTCTAAGATATTATCTTGAAACCGCTGAAAATTGTCTGGGGTTACTTCTTCGACCGAAATCATTCCTATTTCAGCAGTTTTCCTGCCAGGGCAATACTCCTTCTGCCCGCCTCCTCCGCCTTTTCTCCCAGTTCACTTAATGTCAGACGTTCCCGATCCTGGGCAACGGCAATAACCATGGGCAAATTGACCCCGGTCAGGACCTCAACCATCTGTTCCTTGAGGAAGGAGAGGCTTAGATTGGAAGGGGTACCACCAAACATATCTGTCAGAACAAGAACCCCTTGGCCGTTATCAAGGCTCTTTATTTTCTCTGCGATGTCCTTTAAGAGTTCTTCGCTCTTTGACGTTTGGGTGATAGCGATGGCTTCGGCATTCTCGAGCCTGCCCACAATCAGTTCAGCGGCGTTTAGGAATTCTTTTCCCAAATTACAATGGGAAATAATCAATAATCCAATCATAATCTCCCTGGCGTATTTTTTGTCGTGATCAATATTCCTCGTCAGCTCCAACGATCGTCTGGTACAGCTCTTCTCTTGTGCCCATCTGCATCAACCTTTTGCGAAAGGCGTTGCTTTTTAGTAGCTTAGCTATTTTTGCCAGGACCTGCAAGTGGACGCCAGATGAATTGTCGGGGGCCACAAGGAGGAAAAAGAGGTAAACAGGCTGTCTGTCAATGGACTCAAAGTCGAGGCCTCCCTTGCTTCTCCCGAACGAGATAATGGGCCGCCCAACCCCTTTGAGTTTCCCGTGTGGAATAGCGACCCCGTCACCGATACCCGTAGTTCCGAGGCGCTCCCTTTCCACCAATACCTTTACAAGGGCCTTTTTGTCTATTGAAGGTTCATGATCCGATATGACCTGGGCCAACTCTTCCAGAACGCCTTTTTTGTCTTTGGCCTTCAGGTCGGGGACGATATTATTTTCTTCTATGATTTCAGAAAGTTTCATTATGTAGATCCAAAAAAAGATCGTTTTGCATCACTTTGGCCCTTTGGAACCCGGGCAATGGGGATTCCACCCCCCATTCCCCACCAAAAGTGCCCATTTTAAAAGAAGCTGAATTGAACCGCCGCTTTTTGGGGGCTTTAAACTCCTCTTGGAACCCTTGAGGGGGCGGATCAGTTCGCTGGCTCGATAAGTCCGAGATTGCCGTCCCCACGCTTATATATCACATTGATCTCCCTGGATTTTGCATTCCTAAAGACAAGAAAGTCCCGTCCAGAGAGACTGAGCTGCATGGCGGCTTCCTCAGGGTCCATGGGTTTGGCGATCAGCTTTTCACTTTCGATGAAGGGTTCCTCCGCAGCCAGTGCAGATGCCTCATCGGCCTCTTCGGTCTCGAGCCTGTTTTCCCCCTTTTGACTCTCGGGTCGATGACTCCTTATCTTGGATAGATGCCGCTTGATCTGTTTTTCAATCTTATCCATGACCTGATCAATGGCTGAATACATATCCCCTGTCTCCTCAACCGCCTTGATCAAGGTCCCATTCACGCTGACCATGACATCGGCCTGATGTCTGAATTTTTCAACGGTCAACACCACATGGGCTTCAGCCGGTGAATCCAGGTATTTCCTTATTTTGGAGAGTTTGTCTTCGGTATAGGTCTTTAGACTTTCTATAGGTTCGGTGTGCCTGAATGTCACAGTAATATCCATAAGGCCTTCCTCCAGGATAATCTTAGTTTAGTAGTTAGTAAAGGTTCTTTCTCTTGCTTGAAGGGAGTATCCCCATCGACTCACGATACTTGGCAACCGTTCGACGGGCGACCTGTATATTGTGGTCTGCCAAGATCGTGACAATCTGTTCATCACTATATGGTTTTTCCACTCTTTCCGATTTAATGATATTACGGATATGCTCCTTTACACTCTCTGAGGCCACGGCCTCTCCCCGAACGCTCTTGATCGAGCTATTAAAAAAGAATTTGAGCTCAAAAAGCCCTTGGGGGGTATGCACATATTTGTTTGTAGTGGCCCTGCTAATTGTAGATTCGTGCATCTGAATGTCTTCAGCCACATTCCTGAGGACGAGCGGCTTCAGATGGGTGATCCCGTTTTCGAGGAAGTCCCTTTGAAAGCGAACGATGCTTTCTGTAACCCTGTAGATGGTCCTCTGACGTTGATGGATACTCTTTATCAGCCAAGCCGCAGATCTCAATTTTTCCTGGATATAGGCCCTGGCATTTTCGGACAGAGAATCTTTTCTTCGAAGGATCTGTTTGTAATAAGGACTCACCCTCAGCTTTGGCAGGCCGTCTTCATTCTGTACGA
This sequence comes from uncultured Desulfobacteraceae bacterium, assembly GCA_964639275.1. Classification (GTDB taxonomy): domain Bacteria; phylum Desulfobacterota; class DSM-4660; order Desulfatiglandales; family Desulfatiglandaceae; genus CAZXCQ01. Next base: position 7,429 of record CAZXCQ010000157.1, read on the forward strand.
TTTCATAATCATCCCCTCTCTTGAAGACGTATATATCGGGAGTTATATATATGGTCTGGTCATTCGAGTAGCTCCTGCCGGGCCTCGGGTCCATCTCTTGAATCACCGATACCGCAGAGATGACCTCATTGAGCGGTACAGACAGCGCCTTGGCTATCCGATCGTATTTCCTGCCCTCAAGGTCTCCCAGGTGGTCCTTGATTATCTTCTCAACCACTGTCCCCTCGAGGCTGTGGAATCTGGCCTGTATGAGCAAGGATTCCCTCATGTCTCTGGCAGCCACCCCCACGGGATCAAAGTTCTGAATGAGTTCAAGGGTTTTGAGTACCTTATCCGGTCCGTGTTCTGCAAAATTAGGGATCTCTTCAATGGGGATGTCCAGGTAACCATCATCATCCAGATTTCCGATAATAAGGGCCCCGATCTCCTTTTCTTCGTCGTCAAGATTGCTCAAGTTCAACTGCCACATCAGGTGTGAAGATAGATTCGTCGCCGCCACCGTGACATTCTCCATGGGTGGCAATTCTCTATCTTCATAAGGTGTCGAACCCCATTCGGTATTATATTCAGAGATATAATTGTCCCAGTCTACATCATCCCGCGCATGCTCCTCGACCGTTACCTCAGAGATCTCGGGGATATCCTGCTCCGAATCGCCCTTGTCCTCGCCGGGCATGTCACTATCATCGGCCTCGTCTATCCCCAGTTCTTCCAAAACGGGGTTTGATTCCATCTCCTGAGAGATGTTCTCTATCAGCTCGAGCTTGGATAACTGCAACAGTTTTATGGCCTGCTGGAGCTGGGGGGTCATGATCAGCTGTTGAGAGAGGCTGACCGATTGTCTTAATTCCAAAGCCATGA
>CAZXCQ010000157.1:8389-14903 GCA_964639275.1 uncultured Desulfobacteraceae bacterium
TCCCAGATAGACGCTCCGGACGATTTCGCTTTGGACAATCTTCTCCGGTGCACCCTGCTCTATGATCTTGCCTTCATTTATGATATAGGCGGTATCACAAACACTTAGCGTCTCTCGGACGTTATGATCCGATATAATAATGCCTAGGCCCTTGGATTTCAACCGCCGAATGATCTCCTGGATATCATTGAGAATAAGGGGATCGATTCCAGCAAACGGCTCATCCAGCAGCATAAACCTGGGTTGTGTGACCAGTGCCCTGGTTATTTCCAGTCTTCTCCGCTCTCCTCCTGAAAGCGAAGAGGCCTTCTGTTTGGCCAGATGGGCGATATTTAATTCAGCCAGCAGCCCATTGAGTCGCTCTCTCTTCTCATGGTTCGAAATATCCAGGGTTTCCAGGATGGCCAACAGGTTTTGTTCGACCGTCAGTTTTCGAAACACCGAAGGCTCTTGGGCCAAATAATTTATCCCCTTTCTGGCCCTGAGATACATGGGGTCCTGGGTAATATTCTGACCATCCAGAAAGACCTTGCCCCCATTTGGACGTGTAAGACCGACAACCATATAAAATGTGGTGGTCTTGCCCGCCCCATTAGGGCCCAAGAGACCCACAATTTCTTCTCTCTCCAGCCCCAGGCTCACACGATCGACTACCCTTTTACCGTTATATATTTTGACCAAACCCTCTGCTTGGAGCATCCCTTCTGCCCCGGCCATAGGCCCTAAATTCTCAAAACCTGGGCGCTTGAATGAATTGTGGTGTGGCATGGAGTCGATTTTTTTCCACATGCCACAACTTTCCCCCTGTTTCTTGAGATGTTACGATAAGCCCTATTTCTTTTCCCCTTTTGGAAAGATCACGGCCTTTACTTTGTTGTCTTTGGAACTCTCAACGACACTGCGGCTTTCTTTCAAAAACATGGTGATTCGGTCCCCTTCAACAAAGTCCATGCCCTGTCTCACAACCGGATTTCCCGTAAGGACCATCTTTTCCTCGCTCTGGTAATAGACGGCCTTTTCACCAGTGGCTTCACCCCCTTCAGTACGTTTGATCTTTACCTGTCCGATTGCAACTATCTTGCTGATCTTTGTCTCGGGTTCCTTGGCCTTTTCCTGCCCGGGGGGGTTCTCGTAGTAGACGAACATCTTCTGACAATCGAGGACAAAGTCATCTTTTGTGGCGTTTACTTCCCCCGTAAATGTCACCACTTTTGACTTATTGTCCACTTCCAGGGTGTTTGACCTGATGACTATGGGGCTGGGTTCAGGAGAGCCTTCTTTGGAGCCTTTTGTGTTTTGATTAAGGCCCTCGGACCGAGCCGCACCGCACAATATGAGCCCAGAGAGGAGAAAGGCTACAAGAAAAAGCAGTCGGGATTTATTGGAGCGCGTCAAGTCAAGGACTCCTTTCTCACGGTGGTGGTAACATCTGACATTATCCTCAGCCTCTCATTGTTGAGATCCACAAAAAGGCCCTGGCCTTCCACAAAAAAAACGGGGCCAAATATCTTGACCCGGTCCTCTGTACGGAGAATTCCTTTCTTTTCATTAATGCTGATATGTTGGGTGAGGATTCTGTATCCGTTATCTGAAGTCCCTTCCAGATCGCCCCAGAGATTGATCTCCCCCGAGTCCCTGGAATACTCCCCTTTCTTGCCCGTTAGGGTATACCACGGTCTGTTCTCCGGCTCCACCCTCAGCCTAAAGTCGTCAAAAAAGATCTTTTGTTTGTCACCCGAAAATCTCACCTTTTTGGCATCCAGGACCCATTTAACCTTTTCATCCGGATCGTTCTGGGTATAGTGGATATCCCTCAACACGAGCCCTTCCCCGGATATGATATCTCTTAACAGGGGCACCTCCAAGAACTCTCGACCGGACGTAGCAAGATAAAAGGCTACCAGTGCTAACAAGACACCCAGTCCCACAAGGGGCCACTGTTTCTTCAAAAATTTCTTCATATATCTGTCTCCATTATATCAGCGCCCAATTTGTCCTGTAAAGCCTATTTTCCCGGGAGCGTAACATCTCAAGAAACAGGACCCACTCCCATGTCTCCCTTCCACAGCCCCATGTCTCACACCGGTCTCTTATGCCAAAGTCGGGAGATTCAAGAACTTTCTTGACGGCATCGGCCACTGCTATCTCTATGGGGAGTTGCACTCTTTCTACCGGAGACCGGTAAGAAGGATGGACCAAAGAGAGCGGGTGCCTCAGGGTCTTACTGCGCTGTGGACCTCCTTGAGTGTAACCAGCAAGGGCTTAAGCCTATCAAGTGGAAGGGAATTCGGGCCGTCACACTGTGCGGAGTCTGGATCTGGGTGGACTTCAATAAACACGCCATCGGCACCTGCCGCAACAGCGGCCCTGGCGAGGGGACTGACAAATTCCCGCTGGCCTCCAGAAGATGTACCAGCCCCACCGGGGAGCTGTACACTGTGGGTGGCGTCAAATACCACCGGAAATCCGTATCCTTTCATTAGGGCTATGGATCTTATATCAACGACCAGGTTGTTGTATCCAAAGGAAGTCCCCCGCTCGGTGAGGAAAAGATCCCGATTGCCCGTGGAAGTCACCTTTTCAATGGCGGGTTTCATCTCCCATGGCGAGAGAAACTGACCCTTTTTGATATTGACGGCGATCCCGCTCCGTGCTGCCGCCAGGATCAAATCCGTTTGGCGGCACAGGAAGGCAGGGATCTGGATCACGTCAAGGACATGGGCTGCCTTTTCCACTTCCCCGGTATGGTGTACATCGGACAACACCGGCAATCCCGTAACCTTCTTCACTTGTTGTATTATCTCCAGCCCCTCCTCAATGCCCGGCCCCCGAAAGGAACTCAACGATGTCCTGTTGGCCTTGTCATAAGATGTCTTAAAGATGACTGGGATATCCATTTCCTCCCCGATCTCTTTTAAAAATAGGGCGATTTCCATGGTGGTGGCCTTATCTTCGATCACGCAGGGCCCGGAGATCAAAAACAACGGGCCATCCGGATAGATGTTCGCGCTACCGACTTTGATGCCATGTGTCATTACAGAACCTCCCGTTCCCAATTCCCATCTTATTGTTATAGGAGCGCAGGATGAAAGTCAAGAAAAGGGCCTATCGCCGCGGTTTCAAAAGCTAAAGTCTTGCACCAAAACTTTTTCTTGTCAGAAAAAGGCATAGGCTTTATGATACCGCGCAAATGGAAATGCAGGAGGGAAACAGATATGCCGCAGAAAAGGGTCTCCAAAACGATCGCCGATATCAACCGCAGGATAAAAGGGGGAAAGGCTGTGGTGGTTACCGCGGATGAGATGACCGATATTGTCAAGAGAAAGGGACCTAGAAAGGCCGCCCAGGAGGTGGACGTGGTCACGACCGGGACCTTTGCTCCCATGTGTTCATCTGGGGCCTTTATCAATTTCGGGCATACGAAACCTACAACAAAGGCCTCCCAGGTGTGGTTGAACGAGGTGCCGGCCTATGCAGGTCTGGCAGCGGTAGATATCTATATCGGAGCCACTGAGCCTGCTGCGGATGATCCCTTGAACAGGGTCCATCCCGGGCAGTTCAAATATGGTGGAGGCCACGTGATCCATGATCTTGTGGCAGGCGAAAAAGTCACCTTGAGGGCCATCGCCTATGGTACCGACTGCTACCCCAACAGGGAGTTCAAGAAAAAGGTCACTCTTGATGATCTCCCATACGCAATGCTCCTAAACCCCCGAAACGCCTATCAGAATTACAATTGCGCCATTAACCTCTCCAAGAAGACCATCTATACCTATATGGGGGTCATCAAACCAAATCTGGGAAACGCCAACTACTCCACATCCGGATGCCTGAGCCCTCTTTTTAATGATCCCTATTATCTGACAATAGGACTGGGGACCAGGATCTTTCTTGGGGGTGCAATCGGTTATGTCATAGGGCCGGGGACCCAGCACAACCCCAATGTCGAGAGAGCGAAGAATGGAATCCCGTTAAGCCCTGCCGGGACACTGATGGTCATGGGAGAGCTAAAGAAGATGGCCCCCAAATGGGTCGCCGGTGTGAGCATACTCGGCTATGGGTGTTCTCTTGCGGTAGGCGTGGGCGTCCCTATTCCTATTCTCAATGAGGAGATGGCCGGTTTTACGGGTGTCTCTGATGAAGAAATCTATACCCAGGTGGTGGATTACGGAAACGATTATCCAAAAGGGGAGGCAAACAAATTGGGCCAAGTGAGTTATGCCGAGCTCAAGAGCGGCACGATCCGTTTTAACGGCCAAGACGTGCCCACGGTCCCCCTATCGTCACACGTGAGGGCCCTTGAAATCGCCCGTATTCTAAAAGGCTGGATAGAAAAGGGGGACTTTCTGCTCTCCGAGCCCCAGGAACTGCTGCCCACTTCCCATTCCCGACAGAATAACTGACAGAGGGTACGGCTTTCCCCACCCATTGTTGTCTTCGTAGCGCTTTAGTCCTTTGAAACCAGGACAAAGAGGATTCTGTTTTTCGGGCGTAAAACTCGCCATTTTCCCGTCCAAGTGTCAATTTAAAATTTAATTAGTGTCTCTCATTTGGGGGTGGTTGAAACCCCTCGCCTTTATGCGAAGCAGGTTTATGTTGTCGCGTAGCGACTTGTCATTCCGGCCGGAGAGCCGGAATGACATTGCCCGGGTTTAGAAATGCCAAATGTTACCAATAATTAAGATTACGAGAGGAGATCCAGAGGATGAGAGGCGAGACGCCAATTGTTTTGATTCTGGCCCTGTTCTCCATCTTGAGCCTCGGCATTTGTCCGGGGCTGGCCGAGGAGGACAGCAAATCGAACCAGCAGACCGCTGCCCAGACGACTCAGGGTCCAGGCCCCGAAGGGGAGATTACAAGAAGCCTGCTGGATGACATAAAGGAGACAGAGGATCCCGAGCAGCTCGGCTCGGTGGATGCGGTGGTCAAGAGGCTTTCCGACCAGCTCATTAGCGGTCTGGAAAAGACAAGGCCCGGGACCCCGCTCAAGATCGTTGTGAACGATCTGCTTGGCCCCGGCAAGGACAAGGATCTGACGCTCCTGGCGCTTTACGCGAGCCACAAGCTTGTAACCCGATTGGTCAATTGCGCAAAGTTTGCAAAGGTACTTGAGAGGGATGAATTTGACCGGCTGATCGCTGATCAGATGTTTGAGCAGGAAGGACCTTTTAAGGACGTTCATGACCCGGCGAACAAGACAGCCATGGATGCCACTGTGTACGGCCAGATCGTCCGGGCAAAAAAGGGTCTGGAGATCCACGCCCGGATTGTGGACTCCAGCAGCGAGGTGCTGTCAAAAGGGGAGGTCAGCCTCCCCGATATGCCCATGGCCAAAGAGGTTGTCAAGACAACCTTTACCGTTGTTACCATCCCGAGCTGGTCGGGTGTTGTTGTAACCGTCGGGAGCGAGACCAAGGAAACTGAAGAGGGGATTGCCATTTTCGAGCTCCCCGCAGGGGAGCGAACCTTGATCATCCGGGGTACGGGAGTCAAGGCATTTACCAAAAATGTATATCTGAGCGATGAAGACTCCAACTATTATCACGAGCTCGAAAAAGATGATCAGATCAGCCCGAAGGAATTGGAGGAGCTGAAAAAGAAGCAGGAAAAGGCCACGGCTGACAAGGCCGAGCGGGAGCGGCTTCGGGCAGAACATGAGCGCTGGAAGGAAAAGGCAACCCTTGAGGAAAAGTTCCGTCAGGCTCAATTCGCGCGCACCATGGAGGCGATGGCCGTTGAGAAAGAACTTCGCGAGCTGGAGGTAAAGGAAAAGAGTTTGGCCAAGGAGGAGGCCGAGCTGGCCGCCCAGGAGCGCAAATATGAAGCGGAAATGCGACGTCTTGAGGCCGAAGAACGGGCTGGACAGGAGCAGGTTGCTGCTGAGGAACGGCGGTTGGCACAGGGGCAGCTGGATGAGGAAAACCGTCAGCTTATTGAGAAGAGAGTGCGCCAGATGCAGACCCAGATGGCCCTGCAGCAGATTGCAAACCAGGCCCTTTTGGCGAATGAGCGGCGCCGTTTGGAAGCGCAGCATAGCCAACTGGCCAGACAGATGCGGGCGCTTGAGGCAAGCCGCCAAAACGAGCTCAGACGCCATGCTGAGTTAAAGCGGCAACAGGAGCTGGCGCGGCGCCAGGCAGAGCTCAAGAAACGGGAGCTGCTTGCACGTCAAAGGTCCGAGTTGAAGAGACGGCAGGCAGAGGCACTTCGCAAGGCGGAGCTCAAAAGGCGAGAGATAGTGTTGCGACGCCAGGCGGAGCTGAGGAAAAGGCGAGTGGAAGCCCGTCGCAAGGCCGAGCTGAGGAAACGGCAGGCAGATGCCCACCGCAAGGCCGAGTTGAGGAAGCGGCAGGGAGAAGCGCGGCGCAAGGCGGAGCTGAAGAGACGGCAGGCAGATGCCCACCGCAAGGCGGAGTTGAGGAAACGGCAGGCAGATGCCCACCGCAAGGCGGAGCTGAAGAAACGGCAGGCAGATGCCCACCGCAAGGCGGAGCTGAAGAAACGGCAGGCAGAT
>CAZXCQ010000158.1:0-7432 GCA_964639275.1 uncultured Desulfobacteraceae bacterium
CATCTTTAGTATCATTTAACCGCAACACAAAGAGTATTTAGCCGAAACTTATGTAAAAGGTAGCCAGGATGGCAATCCGCCGCTCCCACAGATCCGAAGATACGGCCAGTTCATAAAGCGGATCTTTGCCGGCCCCGTCCAGGTATGCACCCACGATATAAGGGGCCGACAGATCCACCAGATCCCAGTTATTGATATAGCGGGTGTTGGCGAGATAGTGGGTGTAAATGGTCTTGCGCGTTTCTGTGTCTCCCCGTTTAAAGAGATCGACCCAAATGAGCAAAGCCAGGAGCCGTTCCTCATGAAACGGCGAGGCGAGCATTTTCAACGCCTGGGCCACTGAAACGCCGCGGTGCTTTTTCGCCAACTGGCGCAGCACCGGAACACGGATCCCCAAGAATTTATCCCCTTCCCCATACTCGCCCTTTCCAGTCTTGAAAAAACGTTGCGAATGGGAAGCGATCTCCTTTTCCCCCAGTTCTCGAAGCTCTCTTTGAACAGGTAACATATGCAAGAATCTTCCTTTATAATTCTCGTTGAGCCGTTTAAGTGTTTCGAATTTTTTTTATAGCATATCGATTCTTAAAGAGCGACCCTTTGATCGGCCTGATTGAAGGGTTGCAAGTCTAACCAAAGTCTCATATAAAACATAACTCTAATAAAAACTGATATTTTGCTGACCGATGCCGCATCTGATATGTCCTATCTTAATGCTAAAGGAGCTAAAATGGAAAAATATGTCTGCCCGGTCTGGATCGGCTATCTGCTGGCGAATCCATTGCGGCGCCTGATTCAAAATCCGGATAAGATGCTCGCCCCTTATATCCAGGAGGGGATGACGGTCATGGATGTGGGGTGCGCGATGGGCTTTTTCAGCCTTCCGGCAGCCCGCATGGTGGGGGAAACCGGACGGGTGATCTGCGTCGATGTGCAGGCCCGGATGCTTGCGGCGCTTGAGAAGCGGGCTGCCAAAGCGGGTCTGACTGACCGGATCGAATCGCATCTGTGCAGTTCGCAATCCCTTGATATCCCGCATCTGGAGCGGGCGGTCGATTTTGCTCTGGCCATGGCCGTGGTGCACGAGGTGCCGGATGCGGCGGCCCTTTTGGCAGACATTTACATGGCCTTGAAGCCGGCTGGAAAATTTCTGCTGGCCGAGCCCAAAGCGCATGTAACGGCTAAGGATTTTGAAAAGACGGCGGCAATGGCCCAGGGGATCGGCTTTGAGGTGGTGGAGGAATCAAACCGGCGCGGATTTCGGGGGATGCTTCTTTCAAAAGACAAATGATCCCGTATTTCGCAAGTGTCTCTACGGACTGCCAGGGCGTACTGGCTACCTCAAGGATTTTCCTTCACCCAATCGGTGAACGGATTTTGTCTACGGAGCCCCAAATAGCAGGGCTTCCCCAAATATACTTGCGAAATTCGGGATGATTGGTGCCTTTTTATGGAGGGGCGAGGAGACGTTGGCGCACAGAGGCTGCGATGTTCCTGGAAAAGCTTTTCGTCAAAGCAAAACCTCCAGGTATGGTCGCATGACTTTTTCAACCCTGCATACCTGAGAGAACCGAATAAGATCATCGACTTTGAAACGTTTTTTTCCCCTATAAAGCTTAAGCGCTTCAATGGCTGTGTCGAGACCGATTTTATTCCGATACTTGAAACAGTCGGCTATTGTTTTTCCCGGGCTGTAAATTCTCACCTGAACTCCATCCAATTTGTAATTTTCAATTCCCTGACTAAAAGCTTCCCCCGTGAACCAGAAAACGCGAATCGGAGGGTGTTCCAACCTAGGGGGTTCAGCTCCTCGATTCAAAGCAAGGTAAACCTCGTGTGGAATCTGAGTGGTGATCTCGTGATAGGCCAGCGCGGAAATGAGACAGATAACGCCATTCGGCACCTTCAGGGCAACTGAAACCAAATCCGGGTTTCCGAGCGGCGGCATATTCGCCAGCCGATACAATCCCCGAGCAAGCTTCTCCAGGATTCCGCTCCTTTCCATCTCGTAAAGTGTTCGAGGATGGATACCTGCGCTCAGGGCGTCTCCTGTCTTAAGTACGCCACCCCGATCTCGGAAAACCTTTTTCGCAGTCTTGAATCTGTCTGGATTTTTCACTGTCATTTCATTTGTCATGGATAAAATTACCAGCATTTGTTAACTTTTGCTGGTAATCTTATCCAATCAACATCCCTTTGTCAAATATAATTTCAGCCCGGTAATGGATAGATAGGACTTTTGGTTTTAGGCAGGATGAACTCACTGCTTAAAGCAGTATTCAAGCACAGACAGAGGATAAAAGAAAAGGCGAACTGACTTCGGGCACCAGTTCTCCGATGGTTCGAAAAAATATATCTGTTAACCAGTTAACCTGTTGAAATGGCATTGAATTAGGATTTTTTGCGGCAGCGAGATAACTCTCTGAGCCTCGATAGGTCTCCAGCCACAAGTGCTTCTTTTTTGGAACGCGACCATCGCTTAATTTGGGTTTCGCGTTTTCGGGCTTCACTGAATGTTTCAAATCCTTCTGAATATAGTAGAGCTACAGGCGGATCGAGTTTTGTGGTTTGGGAGGCCTTACCAGAACAATGATCTTTATAGCGCTGATTTAGATCCGTCGTGGCACCAATATAGAGGCCACCGGATTTAAAGTCGGAGGATGTATAAGCAGGCAGACATTTCCATATAATATCACGACGCAAGTTATATTTGTAACCGTTCATGGGTTCAAAGGTTCAGAGGTTCAAGGTTCCATTCTTGCCCCCGGATTCCGATTTCTGAGCGTGTTCAGAAGCGAAACCAACGGGTGCATCATTCCAAATCTGACAATGGGAGGCCCATTGGACGCCATTTGGCAAGATTACCAAGTTTTCCCAACCCTCCGGGTCTTCAATCTTGTCTTCGTTCCTAACGCTGAACCTGTGAACCCTGAACCCGTGAACGGCTACTTATATTTAAAGGCCCTTCGACTCAAATCCGCTCTTCGGTCGGAGACCTTGAGCGAAAAAAGGGCACCAGGGGTGCCCTTTTTGAGTCGAAATGGCTCCCCGGGACGGACTCGAACCGCCGACCAAGTGGTTAACAGCCACCCGCTCTACCAGCTGAGCTACCGGGGATAGGCTAATATTTTTAACAAAATCGGATTTATTGGTCAATAGAAATTTCTACCTGCAAACCCCGGTTTTCCCGATTGGCAGGCGGAAAGGGCGGGTTTGACTATTGCGAATCACAGGCAGGGACTGAGCCTCTGTCTCTGGGAACTGCAAGAGGGGCAATGGGCGTCTCCGGGTCTCGAGGAAGATATCAAGGCTTGCATCTTCAAGTGCCTGTGATATATGATAGTTTCTAGGCCAAGACAGTCTCTTTGTTCACCGGGGGTAAAGGCAACCCACATTCTTCCGTGCACAGGGGGTAGGCGATACAAGATGGCCTGGAAAAGGCAGCAAAAAAAAGGCGGCCCGGGCCTAGCCCGGGAGATCAGAAAGGGGGTTTTTTCGTGGGTGTGGAGAGAGCCGAGGTCGGAAATCCCCCATTGGCATGTCCCGCTGAATGTGGCCATGCGAATTCTGTATATTGTGATTGAACAAATGCGGATTGAGGCCATCACCCTGAGGGCCAGGGGGCTGACCCTGATGGTCTTTATTTCCATAGTTCCGATGCTGGCCCTTGGGACAGCGGTCGTAAAAGGTCTTGGGGATGAGGACAAGTCACGCGTGGAGGTTTATCGTCTCTTTGACAAGCTCCTGGCCTTTGATTCTTCGAAAGAGACCGCACATGACCGCTCTTCCGATGAAAGAAAGGGAAACCAGGGACAGGGGCAAAATCAGGATCCTTCAAGGGATCTGGCCCAAGAGGCATTGTCTATACACCTGCGGGCTGCCGTAGACAAGCTGTTTGATTATGTGGACCGAACTAATTTTGCAACCCTTGGGGTGGCTGGAATCCTGGGAATAATGATCATTGTGATTCCCTTTTTTGGCAGCCTTGAACAGTCGATGAATGCCATATGGCAGGTGGAGAAGGGACGTCCTTTTGGACTCAAGATAATATACTATCTTGCTGTCATGATCTTGCTGCCCATAGCGATAAACGTGGGCCTGGCGGCCATGACAGTCCTTGAAAGTCCAGGGCTGCTCGGCAGGTTGAAGGTGATTCTTCCCGGGGCGTGGGTGGAGCCCCTGCTGCTGAAAATGGTTCCGGGGACGGTTGTGGTCTTGATATTCACGGCCCTTTATCGAATTCTCCCCAATACAAAGGTCCCCGGCTGGTCGGCATTTATTGGCGGTCTTTTTGGTGGGATCGCCTGGATACTGGTCCAGGCCCTCTATCTAAAACTGCAGATCGGGGTGGCACGGTATAACGCCATCTATGGGTCCTTCGCGACGGTCCCGCTCTTTCTTTTATGGATATATGTTGGATGGATTATCTTTTTGGCCGGCGCTGAACTCTCCTTTGCCATAAAGATCTGGCACACATATCTTCCCAAAAGGGGTGTTGTGACAGGCGGTGCCCGTCTGGCCCTGTGTATCGATGTCCTGGTGGGGGTGATGCAGTTCTTTAAAAAGAAAGAAATAGCCAACCGCGAGAACCTATCCCGCCGCCTCAGGCAACCGGAGAACAAGGTGGGGAAGGCACTCAGGGACCTTCTGGAGGCGGGCTTCATCAGAGGCGTTGAAGGAAAAGAGTCGGGGTATGTCCCGGCCGGGCCGATCGAAGAAACCGACATGACAGGACTCATCGCCATGATTTACGGCAAGCCAGGGGCGGATTCCCAGGGCGGACGTCTGGCGGAAGAGGCCCTTGAGGCAGCAAGATCGGTCCTGGCCGGTCAAGACATCGGGCGTCTATTGGAACAAAAAGGGGGTGCAGTGACAGGTGAGTAATATTGATTTTATCTACTTGTTGACTTAAGAAGAATATTTGTCTATACTTAAGCGGATTAAACCCATCTCAAACAAATTGCAATGCTAGATGAAATTCTAAATAATCCGGCACTTGAAAGATATTTGACTGATTTCAGGATTGGTCAGACGATCTTCCTTGAGGGTGACCCTTCCCAGGACCTCTATATCCTTGTCTCAGGACAGGTGGACATTATCAAAGGGAACAACAAGATCACCGAGATCAATGAGCCAGGGGCCCTTTTCGGGGAGATGTCGTTCCTGTTGGGTGCAAAGAGAACGGCATCAGTAAAGGCCGGGAGTGATGTAAGGGTCATCCGGATTCCCAAGGAAGAGGTGACCTCCTTCCTTGGTGAGTTCCCCGAAGTGGCAAAGGGGATCACCCGGATCCTGGCCCAACGCCTTGATAATGTTACCCAGATCGTTTATGGGCTCAAGGAGTTTTGCAACCAGCTTCCTGACGCCGTCATAGTGACCGATCAGGAGGGGAAAATCCTGGTATGGAACAGGGCGGCCGAAAAGGTTTATGGCAGGGAGTGGGACCAACTCCATCATAAATCTGCCGCTGAGATATACGAAGAACCTGAGATATACGAAGAGTTCCTCAAAGAGGTCCAATCCAAGCATTCTGTGAGCGAAAAGGTCCTCAAGATAAGGCACCCTGATGAGGATATACGCTTTATATCAACGAGCACAACCGTCCTGTATGACGGCCACCACAACTACCAGGGGATGCTTTCTCTTGGCAGAGATGTCACGTCGGTCGAAAGGCTGGGGAGGAAATACCGGCGGGTCCGGTCCTGGCTCATACCCTCTTTTATTGTGCTGGGGATGCTGGCACTGGCCATCTTTTTTGGCTATCCTTACTTTTCAAAGGGCTACAAGGCGGTGGATACCAAAAAATTGGACCTTCGAAACCAGTTGGCAAAAGACTACCTTTTTCTCAAGACCCTTTTGATCAAACCCTTTGCGGCCGGAGACAGATCCGATACAACCAAACACATAAAGGCGTTTTTTGCAATCCAGAAGGGTGCCAGAAGCCCCTACAAGGGGTTGGTGCTCCTCGACAGGGATAAGAAGGTATTTGATTCCTTTTCGATCCAGAGGAAGAAGGATATCACGACAATGGTGGGCAGTAGTTATGCTGGAATTCAATTTGAAGATAGCGGTGATTCGCTCCACAGGGTGCTTACCCCGTACCGTGTGGACAAAAATCACCCCATGGGGCATAAGGGTCTGGAAATTGCCTTTGTAATGGAGAAAGACGCCGCTTTTCTGGGCTGGGTCGTCTTTCAAATGGATTCGGATCTCCTTGAGCAGGAATATGATATGGATGAGGAGGATTTCAGGGAATTCCATTTCGAGGAAAAAAGTCTTTGAGGTTCTATGAAGGCTTCCAGCAACCCGCCACCCTTTGAATATCAGATATCTGCCGATGATGATGGAGCGCTCCTTTATCTCCAGGGGACAATGGATGCCTCCACTGCGGGCCCGATGATAAGGGAGATCGTGCCCTTGATCGAGGATCAGCACCCCCAAACACTCAAAGTGGATCTCGAGAAGGTCTCCTACCTGGATGATTTTGGCGTGCTGGTCCTTGTGGAGTTACGGAGGGCGGTGGCCAAATGGAAAGGGGAATTCTCTCTCCGAAATGTCAGTGATAAGGCCAAAGAGACCCTCTCAACACTCCAATTTGACTCCTTTGACCAAATAGTACCCCCGATTGTCAGGAAGTACCACCCCAATATCTTTCTCCGCCTCGGTGAGGCGACTGCCCGACATGCCTCAGATGTCAAATACCTTATTGGCTTTATCGGCTCTGTCTTTCTCTCATTGGTGTATGTCTGTGTCCACCCCAAGGCCCTGCGAATGGATGACACCGTTTTGTATATGCAAAAGACAGGGGTGGATGCGCTTCCCATTGTGGGCCTAATCAGTTTTCTTATGGGCCTTATCATGGCCTTTATGTCAGCGGTTCAACTGGAGCAATTTGGCGCCAACATCTATGTGGCCTCGCTGGTGGGCCTGGCAATGGTCCGTGAACTCGGCCCGATCATGACGGCCATCATCGTGGCCGGAAGATCGGGTTCGGCCTTTGCCGCAGAGATAGGGACGATGAGGATCTCTGAAGAGATCGATGCGCTCTTTACCATGGGTTTTGACCCGACCCGCTTCCTGGTGGTTCCCAAGATCATTGCCTCGATTATCATGGTGCCAATCCTGACCTTGTTCTCCGACCTGTTTGCCATGGCGGGCGGACTTGTGGTAGGGGTCTCCATGCTCGATTTGACTGCCAACGCCTATATCGGGCAAACCCTCAAGACCTTGAGACTCTTTGACGTGTTTTGGGGCTTTCTCAAGAGCGGGGTATTTGGTCTTCTCATCGCCTGGATCGGTTGTCTGAGGGGGTTCCGGGTCAGGGGTGGAGCGGCATCCGTCGGAGAGGCCACCACCTCGGCTGTTGTGAGTAGCATCTTCCTGATCATTCTTTCTGATTCGGTGTTTGCGGTTATTATCCGTTACTGGGGTTAGC
>CAZXCQ010000158.1:7532-14881 GCA_964639275.1 uncultured Desulfobacteraceae bacterium
TATGGGCAGACAGGCCATTATAAGGGTCAAAGACCTGGTGGCAAGATATGGTGAGGAAGTTATCCTGGATCACATATCATTTGATGTCTATGAAGGAGAGATATTTGTTATCCTGGGAGGGAGCGGATGCGGCAAGAGCACATTGATGAAACACGTCATCGGGCTTATTCGGCCCTATTCGGGGAAGATAATCATTGACGGTGATGACATCTCCAACTGTGACGAGACAACATTGCAGAGTGTGTTTCGGAAGATTGGGGTCCTGTACCAGGGCGCTGCCCTTCTGGGATCTATGACACTGGCCGAAAATGTCGCATTACCCGTGAAGGAGTATACGGATCTACCCCAGGAATCGGTAGATACCATGGTCAAGATGAAACTCAATCTGGTTAATCTGGAGGGTTATGAGGGTTATCTCCCCTCTGAACTGAGCGGTGGAATGAGAAAGCGGGCAGGATTGGCAAGGGCCATGGCCCTCAACCCCAAGATCCTGTTTTTTGATGAACCCTCTGCAGGTCTCGACCCGGTGACCTCGGCCGAGCTGGACGACCTGATCATCCATCTGAACAAGGCCCTTGGAACGACCATGGTTATCGTGACCCATGAGCTCCAGAGTATCTTTGCGGTGGCGCACAGGGTTATCGTGCTGGATAAGCGTACAAGGGGAATAATCGCCGAAGGTGAACCCGGATATCTGAGGGATCACAGTCAAAATCCGTTTGTCAAACAGTTCTTCAACCCTCGGGCCAAGGATAAGGCCGTGGTTTGAATAAGGGGTCAGGTATGGCTTCCCAGAAGACAAAAATAGCGGTTGGGCTCTTTGTTGCCAGCGGAATTGCTATCTCCCTAATGGCCATCATCTATCTGGGGATGTCCCGTTTCCTGGAGAAGGGGCATTACTATGTGACCTATTTCAATGAATCTGTCCAGGGTCTTCTAAGGGACTCTCCGGTAAAATACAGGGGCGTCAGTATCGGTCGGGTAAAAAGTATCGGGGTGGCCCCCGATTCAAAGTTGATCCAGGTGGTCTTGGAGATCGAATCGGGCCAGACCCTGGGCTCTGATATCGTGGCCCAATTAAACAATGTGGGGATTACCGGGAGCATGTTTGTGGAACTTGATCGCAAGAAAAAGGGTGAACCTGATCGCTCTCCCCCCATCACCTTTCCATCAGAGTATCCGGTTATAGCTTCAAAGCCATCTGAGATCAGCGAGCTGCTCAGGGGTATTGACGATTTCCTCAAGCAGATAAAATCCCTGGACCTCAAGGAGATCTCTGAAAAGGTAAAGCTGACCCTAGACAGCGCAAACCAGATGATTGCTGATGCCGACGTAAAAGGCATCTCCACAAGCATGCAGTCCTCTTTGGACCGGATAGATAGAATCCTCGAAAGGAAAAGATGGGACAGGATCTTGACCAATATCGGGAAAGCCGGGCGGTCGCTTAATGCCTTGATGGATAGGGCTGAGAGGAGTGTGAGTCGAATGCAAACCAGCCTCGCCAGGCTAGAGGGGATCATTGAAGAGAATCGAAAACCCATCAAGGCGGCAATTGAGGACCTTGGCAGGGCCATGAAGAACGCAAACCTCCTCTTGGAAAAGGGCGTATCACTGGCCAGTGGTGCAGACGATTCACTGATGTACCTGAGGCGTTATCTTTTGGTCGTCGCCCAGAACCTGGAAAAGGCAACCGACGGACTAAATCATCTAATCGGGTTCATTGAGGAGCAGCCGTCTCAACTGATATTCGGGGAGGCCCCTGCTCCCCGAAAAGTGGAGCCATGGCCCCAACAAGAATAACGGAGATTGCAACATTTCAATAAACATGGGAAAAGGTGTGCAGAATCCATTCACCCCGGGTTCTTGAGAAGTTATTACCGGAGATTGTCTATGAATTGGTATAAGAGCATGTCTATTCTGGTCCTAGCGCTTCTGATGGGTTCATGCCTGAACCTCAAAGAACCAAGGAAAAAGATCGACTTCTATACCCTTGAATATGGTCCTCCTCAGATAACAGGCCTCCAACCCCTCCCTTTTGTGATCAGGGTGATTCGTTTTACCGTTGCGCCGGCATACAATACCGATCGGATGATTTACAGAGATCGGTCATTTGGAAGGGAGGCCTATTTCTATCATAAATGGCGCGCCAACCCCGGGGATCTTGTCACCTATTTCTTGAGCAGGGACATGAAGCGATCGGGTCTGTTTAAGGCCGTCATCCCCTATGACAGCACCTTTCCGTCTTCTTTTGCGGTGGAAGGCTCGGTGGATCAGTTTCTTGAATGGGACACCAGGGAAAACTGGAAAGCGGTCTTGACAATCAGTATTGCCTTGATGGCTGAGAATGAACCGGACATCAGCAAGCGGGTCCTCTTCCAGAAGACCTATGGAAAAGAGGCATTGTGCAGACGCAAGAACCCTCGGGCCCTTGCTGAGGCGATGAGTCAGGCCATGGCAGGGGTTTCAGAGGAGATCATCAGGGATATTTATCTCCATCTCAAGGATCGCACCCAGGCGGATTAGGAGGTCTCCTCGATTATCCTCTGTTTCTTGAGTGCAAAGGAGATGGTGGAGGCAAGCAGCTTTTGATCAAAGGGCTTGTTTAGATAATCTAATGCACCGTATCTTACCACCTCTCTTGCCAGGTCCAGGTCTTGAAGACCGGTCATGATTATTACACCGACCTGATAAGATCTCCTTTTTATCTCTTTGAGTGCCTCCAGACCTCCTATCCCGGGCATCTTGAGGTCCAAGAGCATGAGGTCATGGTGATGGGCTGAAAGCATCTCCAATGCCTCTTCCCCACTATAAGCGGTGTCTGTCTCATAGCCCCCTTCGGCCAGCAGCCGTTCCAGTACCTTGCAGACACCGGGCTCGTCGTCTACAATCAATATCCTGACCACGTCTGGGTTCCCCACACTCTCCGCGATGTGTTAAAAAACAGCGCTGCGACTGGTTGCATTGCCCTTTCAGATGATTAAGAGTCTTTATAGTATACAGGAAATGATAGACCTTGCAAGTCTAAACTTTGGTCTGATTCGGGTTCCCCCTCAGGTTTGTATATCGAACCAGGGCCCCCAGGGCTCGCGCGGCACGCTCAGGCCCGGGAAAAACCACTACCCCCCTCCTGAGCAGTCCCCTCACCGATGGATCATCGAGGGCCCGAAACGTATAGCCCACACAGGGTTTGTCGGTCTTTTTGATCAGGCGGGCAATGGATTCACACTGAGATTCGATCAGATAGGCCGATTGGTTTATAAGATCATCCCCTGAAAGGCCCATCTGTTTGAGGCCCCTTTTGACGACCTGCGAAGGAGTCATAAAATAGATCAGCAACATATCGGCGTTTTCTTCATCCAGGAGGACTTTTGGAATGTTGAAAAAGAAGTCATTGGGGTTTTTGTTAAAGGTCAGATCCACGGGGTTATTGACACTGCCCGTACGGGGAACATACGGAGCCAATTTTTCGGCTGTCTCCGCCGATAAGGGAGGTAGTTCAAGACCCGCTCTTCCGGATGCGTCTGCAGCCGCCGCCCCCGGGCCCCCCGAATGGGTCTGGATGATGACGCGCCGACCCTTGGGCCTCGGGAGGGCCCCCAGTGCCCAGCAATAGTCAAAGAGCTCTGTAACGGAGTGTGCACGGATTACCCCGGCCTGGCGAAAAACGCCATTGTAGAGCCTGTCAGGCCCGGCCAGGGCACCGGTATGAGAAAATCCCGCCCGCTTTCCTGTCTCAGAGCCACCCACATAGAGGGCCACAATGGGCCTTTGAGAGGCAATCGAACGGGCGCTCCTCAAAAACTCCCTTCCCCGCTTGATCCCTTCGATGTAGAGGGCGATGACCCTTGTGTGGGGGCATACCCCCAGATATTCTACGCAGTCAACGATGTCCAGGTCGGCCTCGTTTCCAACGCTGAAGGCCGTACTGAACCCAAGGCCGATCCGAGAGAGATAGTCGAACAACTGGGTGATCAGGCTCCCGCTCTGTGAGGCCAGACCAATAAAGCCCGGGAGACCTTCATGCGGCATAAAAGTGGTGTTCAGGTTTTGATGCGGGTTCGCCACACCAAGCCCATTGGGGCCCAAAACACGAATACCATATCTGCGGGCGATCTCGAGGAGTTCCCTTTCGAGATCAACCCCTTCACCACCGACCTCCTTAAACCCCCCCGAGACCACAATCACATGCTTGATCCCCTTCCGGCCGCAATCCGCCAGTGTCTGATTCACTATGGGGGTGGGCAGGACAACCACCGCCAGATCCGGGACAACCGGCAGATCCTGGACGGCGCGGTATGCCTTGAGGCCCTGGACCTTTTCCTCCCTGGGATGGACCGGGTAGATGGCCCCTTCAAATCCCATAGACCTCACAGACATCAAGAGATTGGTGCCCATTGCAGATATATTGTTGGATGCGCCAAAAAAGGCGATGCTGCCGGGGTTGGCTATGGAGTAAAGCGGGCTATCCATAATAGAGTCCAGCATATCTGTTCCTTTCAAATGTCGAATATCGAAGTAAGGTAACACTCTAGCTTTTTGAAACCCGGCGAATGGCGATTCCCTTTTTCGGGCGTATAACTCGCCCGTAAGAGGGCGTAAAGAAATCACAGGCCATAGGTCAAAACAGGGGGCTATATTTGTTGAAAAGTTTTATGGTTTTTGGCCACGTCGATGTCGGTGATTTCTTAACGCTCTCTAACGGTCTCAGACACGGATACACCCTTCAAAACGGAACCCCCATTCCCCTGTCCCACTGCCAATTTTGCAGAAGGCTAAATTGATACGAAGTAAGATGTTCGTAATTCTGCGGTTGGATATTCGATATTCGATATTCAATAATTTTACTTAGTTTCAGCCACCCCCTCTAGAAAGACCACTGGGGCAAGTGTGCACAAAGCTCATGCCAAGGCCCGGAGGGCAGCAAAGAGGATGAATGAATAAAGGATCAGGGGCAGTTTGTCAATGCCGGAAGGGTTTGGCCGTCATGGGCTCAGGATCTTTTCCAGGCGACTGAGTTCCTCTTCTGTCTGGGTGATCCTGTCTTCAAGGGCCTCAACCGTGTTTAACTGATGGGGCCTCAGGGAATGCGCGGGGAGGCTGCACGGATCGTCTCTTTGGTCCTTTTGACTTCCGTGACAAATTCAGACACCTTTTGGAAATCCTTTTTAAATCTGAGGGGCGTTCCCTTTTCATCTTTCAGATTGGTCCCTGTACAGCTATCCGCACCTGCGGGTAATACCTTCATGATGGCGTCGTAGACATTTGTGGGTGAGAGGCCACCCGCCAGGATTACCGGGGTCTCACTCTGGATGACCAGCTCACGGGCCATGTCCCAGTCCGCAGTCTTTCCGGTAAGGCCGACATAGCCCTCTACGGGCCCTTTTCCTATCCAGGTGTCTATCAGGAGAATGTCGCTGACAGGCTGAAAGGCCTTAGCGATTTTGAGGCTGGGACACCCGGGCCAGGCCCCTTTTCCGTGGACAGGGACCGATCGGATAATCCCTATTTGAGGAAATTTCTCCCTCACTCGGGATTGATACTGGATAAATAGATCCAGGTCTGTCCCGTGGCCTTTCTCGTCTGTCACGTTATTGCAGAAATGGACAAAATCGGGCCGGTAATAATCCAGGGCCTTGTAAAGGGTTTCGGTCTCCTGGAAGAGGGGGATCAGGCTGCTCTTGCAACCCGTTCCCCGCGTGAGACCGATGGTCTCCTTCAACGCGGGGACACGCCAGTTCTTTTTGTCCAGCAACACACTTCCCAGGTGGTCCACGCCCAACTGAATGCATCTCGCGGCCTCATCAGGGGTTTGGATCTCATATATCTGAACGATCATCCACACTCACCATAATCATCTTCCCTTTCTGCGGAAGGACCAAAAGGGTATGTTCCAAAGTCCGAAGAGTTCGATACTGGTGGGTCTCCGGCTCAAAAAAGCTGATGGACTGAGGGGGAATCTTGTACTCGCCCTCTATTTCAGGCACCAGATCCCATTTCATGATCTGCACACCTGCAAATCCCTTGGGGTTGGCGTCAACTATCAGGACCGGCTCATGGGCGTGGACCTCTATGTGGCGGATCTTGGGCCCTTCTATAGGCAGGAGACGATCTATGTTTCCGCTACCGCGTAAGCGAATTGTCAATGTGGCAGATTCTCCAACCCTTATCTTGGTCCGGGAAAGAGAGGATTCTACCTTAAAGCTCCCCACAAGCCCGCTGAAGTCATGTGGTCTTTCAGGTTCGGGGAGGGGGGTCACCTCGAGTTCAAAGGGCCTGCTGGCCAGTATGACAGGGCGGCCTCGCATAAAGAGGGGCGGGTCAAAAAAAGGATCTTCAAAAAGGCCTCCGGGGAAACCCCGTCTGGATTCATATACCGTAAGATCCATTCGAAAGGGGGGAATACTGTAGTTTCCTTCCTTTGTGGGGATAAGGACATATCTAACCTCTATGACTTTATATCTCAGGCCATTTTGTTCGCTCTGGTATTCTATGGGTCTCCCCAATTGCCTGAATCTGATGTGTTCTATCTCCGGGAGTTCTACGGAGATATCATAGACCTTGATCCGTCGATAAAGCTTGAGACTGTATACGACTTGCTCCCCCACATAGACCCTGGCCTTGGAAGGTGTCCCGGAGAGAAAAAGGGGAACCTTGTCAGGCGATTTTGGAGGTTCCCCCTGTATTATCAAGGTCTCCCGATTGCTTTCTGTGATCTTCCCTTTCACTTCCACCCGGGCGGGTCCGATCTGAAAGGTACCGGGTTTTTTTGCCTGGATAAGGTATCTATATTCAACAGTGGCGGTGAGCCTGCCATTGATGATCCAAAGCCGGCTTGTGCTCCCCCTTCTGGTCACCTGGAAATCTTCCAATCCTTTGATGATCGGCTCGGAGCCGGCCTTTTGGGTACCCGTTACGGTGACAACCATTCCAATGGGGGTGTCAACAGGGGCATTGTTTCGATCCAGCCCCAGGCTTACAGATACACCCGCGAGGGCAACAGGAGGACCAGCCAAAAAGAGAAACAATGCTGAGAGTTTCAGAATAGATTTCTTCATCCTGACAATCCATTATCCCGGGTAGTGATCGCGATTTTCTACTATTGATTCTGGATCGATGTCAAAGAAATATACGGGATTGCAGGGGGAGTCGGTAACACTCAATAAACAGGGGTAAAGGCGTGGCATGGGGTCTTTTTTTCTTCCACATGCCCCCATAGGACATGGTTTTGCGGCCGTCACAAAATGGCGTATCGGAAAACATCACCTTAGCCCTAGGGGGTAGTGTGAGGATACGCCCATTTTGAGACGGCACTGCCGGGCCCCCTATTAGAGGCATGTGGAGGAAAAAAA
>CAZXCQ010000159.1:0-14788 GCA_964639275.1 uncultured Desulfobacteraceae bacterium
GGGTGTCGCGGCCTGGGTTCTCATCGGGCCGCGCCCCCACGGCGGCGCCGGGGGCAGCTATATGATCGCAGCCAGCGCCTGGAAAGATATCCGGGACCTGGGAGAGCAGTATATTGAAAAAGGTGGGTATGCTTACGGAAATGGGGCCTGGGGAGAGATGTCCCATAAGGAGTACGCCGATCGGTTGTGCAGTGTGGATGCCACCTTTCATAAGCTGGCTTCGGACGAATCAGACCCCCTTGACTGCTGCTGTTTCTATGATTTCCAGGGAGGAATGGTCGCGGCCGTAAAGACCGTTTCTGGAAACGATCCAAAGGTCTACTGGGGTGATACGGGCGATCCCGCGCGGCCGCGCACCCATGACATGAAGGACGAGATGGAGAGGGTCGTCCGTACCAAGCTCCTGAATCCCAAATGGATCGAAGGGATGAAACAACATGGATACAAAGGGGCGAGCGATATTGCCAAACGTGTGGGCCGTGTCTATGGATGGGATGCATCCGCAGAGGTGGTGGCGGACTGGATATTTGACGATATCACCACCACCTTTGTCCTGAACGAGGAAAACCGGGAATTCTTTAAAAAAAACAACCCCTGGGCCTTGGAAGAGATGTCCAGAAGGCTCCTTGAGGCGGCAAGCCGGGGCGTCTGGAATGCAAGGCCCGAGATCCTGAGCCAACTGCAGGAGCACTACCTTGAGGTTGAGGGTTGGATGGAAGAGGACATGGGGGATGTGGGGGGTGATTTTCAGGGCGGACACGTTTACATCATGACAAAAGAGGATGTGAAGGAGTGGTCGGAGAGGAGCCGCTATCTCAAGGAAGACGTTGAATGATCCAACTCGTAACAGAGAGCCTGGCCGATACCTGGGGCATTGTTCCCAGGGTATTGATCATCATGTTCGTTTCCCTTTACGCGTCGCAGGTCTTGATCGGGTTCGGGCTTTTCAGGAGGCTGGGATTCATTGGAAGGCCTCTGGTCAGGGTGGCACATCTCCCTATGGAAGCGGGTGTCACCTTTATCGCCTCTTTTGGGTCGGTCTTAGCCGGGAATAGCATGATCGCCGCACTCTATCATAAGAAACACATTGACAAAGTTCAGACCCTGTTGACCGCCATGCTCAACACAACGCCGGTATACGTAAAGGAAACCTTCACCTACCAGATTCCGGTCATGATCCCCTTGTTGGGCATGAAGGTGGGTCTCCTCTATTTTCTGACCTTTGTGGTATCGGGACTCTCCAGGATTGTCTTTGTCATTGTCTGCGGGAGGATGACATTGAAGAGAGAGCCCCCGAAGATGGTGGCGAATCGTCTCGACTCCGGCGATGTGGGCGTGAAAGGAAAGCGGGAGCCATTGGGTACGTTGCTGCTGTCGTGCCTCAGCCAGCAGAAGCGGGTCTTTCTGAGGGTGGCGATTATCTTTGTGTCAACCACCTTCCTCATATTTCTGTTGATCAACAGCGGCGTCGTCAACGGGCTCGTGGCGTATGTGGGCCCCCTGACCCGCATATTCGGGCTTCCGGCCTCCTGCGCCATTCCGGTCAGCACCTATATGTTCAGCCCGCTGATTGGGGCTGCTTCCATAGGGGCCATGCTCAAGGATGGGGGGTTGACCGATCTCCAGGGGATTGTTGCCTGTGTCCTGGGAAGCCTGTTGATGCTCCCCATATTCGCCCTCAGGTATTCCTTTGCCAAATACATCTCCATCTTTGGCCTTTCCCTGGGGTGCACCATCCTGGCGGTCTCCACCCTCTTGGGGATGGTTACCCGCGGGGGCCTTCTTCTGCTGTTTATGGGTATGGACTGAGTGGGATTGATAATTGACGATTGATGCATTCGCAAAAAGGGAATATCTCGCGCAAAGGCAACTTGTTAATATTAATAGCTATTTGCTTGGCGTTCTTGGCGTCTTTGCGAGAATATATACTTTTTCGGGAGCATCAAGATTGAGGAAGCCATGAAAAACAATAGTCTTATCTATCCTTTCTCGGCGATTGTCGGCCAGGAGAAAATGAAAAATGCCTTAATCTTAAATGCCATCAACCCGAAACTCGGCGGTGTCCTGATTCGAGGAGAAAAGGGCACGGCCAAATCAACGGCGGTCCGGTCTCTGGCCGCGCTTTTGCCGGATATAGAGGTGGTGGCCGACTGCAAATTCGGATGCGATCCCCATAAAAAGGCTACCATGTGCCAGGAGTGTATCGATCGTCTCAAAATGGGGGAGGATCTCCCTGTGAAAAGGAGAAAAACAGGGGTGATTGAACTCCCTGTGGGATCAACGGAAGACCGGGTTGTGGGCACACTCGACATAGAACATGCGATAAAGAAGGGGGAGAAGCGCTTTGAGCGGGGCATCCTGGCACAGGCAAACAGGGGAATCCTCTACGTGGACGAGGTAAACCTCCTTGACGACCACATCGTTGATGTACTCCTGGACTCGGCCGCTATGGGTGTTAACACAGTGGAGAGGGAAGGGATCTCATATTCGCATCCTGCCGGATTTATCCTGATCGGCACCATGAACCCTGAAGAGGGAGAGCTACGCCCCCAACTCCTTGATCGTTTTGGACTGTGTGTCCACATTGAAGGGATAGCGGATCTTGACCAAAGGGTTGAGGTTGTCAAGAGAAGGGCCTCTTTCGAGCAAGGCCGGGCAGATTTTCAACAGAACTGGAAGGACGAAGAAGAGGAATTGCGCAAGGCGATCATCCAGGCAAAAGGGCTCTTGGATCGGGTCACTATCTCTGATGAGATATTGTATCTAATTGCACGTATTGCCATTGATATGCATGTGGACGGGCACCGCGCAGATATTATTATGGCCAAGGCATCCAGGACCCTGGCCGCATTGAATGGACGAAAAGAGGTCTTGGAAGAGGATGTTCGGGGAGTAGCGGATATGGCCCTTCAGCACAGAATGCGAAAGAGGCCATTTCAAAAACATGGTGTACAAGAAGGAAAGATCGAGGCTATTATTGGCCATACACGTCGGGAGTGACGTCTTATGAGGCTATCAATTAAATGAGCTGGAGCGCCAAAAATATATACCCCTTTTCGGCCATTGTGGGTCAGGAAAAGATGATTCGGGCACTTGTCCTGAATGCCATTTGCCCCTCCATAGGGGGGGTTCTAATCAGGGGTGAAAAGGGAACGGCCAAATCAACGGCGGTCCGTGCATTAGCGCCCCTTTTGTCGGAGATAGAGACGGTTCTTGGATGTCCCTTCAATTGCGACCCCCATGAATATGAGCGTTTATGCCCTGAATGCCGGGGAAAGGTGAAAAGAGGCATCTCTCTCCCGTCACAAAAGAAGAAAATAGGGCTTATTGATCTCCCGCTGGCCGCCACCGAGGAAATGGTGGTGGGGACCATAGATTTTGAGTATGCTCTTAAAGAAGGGAAAAGGCGTTTTAGCCCCGGTCTGCTTGCAAAAGCCCACAGGGGGATCTTATACATCGATGAAGTTAACCTGCTCAATGATCATATCGTTGATATGGTGCTTGATGCTGCCGGGGTGGGGACCAATATTGTTGAGAGGGAGGGCATTTCTTTTGTTCATCCTTCCGAATTCATCCTGATTGGCACCATGAACCCTGAAGAGGGGGAGCTTCGGCCGCAACTGCTCGATCGGTTCGGGATGTGTATACAGATCGAAGGCCTAAGAGATCTTGATGAAAGAGTCCAACTTATCAAACAGAGGGAGCGCTTTGACAACAGGAGTGCTGACTTTGTCGCGGAGTATCAAGATAGTCAGGATAAAGTCACACAACAGATTGTGCGTGCAAGAAAACGACTTTGCCGCGTCAGGATATCGGATGAGATGATTCAACTCTGCTCGAAACTCGCACTGGATGCGTTTACGGCAGGGCACCGGGCAGATATTATTATGAGAAAGACGGCCATCAGCATTGCATCCTATGAGGGAAGGGGAGAGGTCTCAGAAGGGGATATCCGCGAGGCCGCCGATCTTGTGCTCTTTCACCGGGCAAGGACGCCTCCCGAGCATCGTCAGCGCAACCACGATAACAAAGATGGATCCCAAGAAGAAACTCATGATGATGGGAGTGAGCGGGAAAAGGAGGACGAAAAACCAGAGGCCCAAAATCAGCAAGAGACAGATGTGAGAGAGGCTGAATGCGAAGCAGAAGAAAAGGCTAGAGAAAAATCGAAAAAGGATATGCCAGGGCCCCCGATGCTTGAAGCCGTTTTTCCCGTGGGAAATCCCTTTCAGGTGAAAAGGATTCCCATGGAAAGGGACCGTATATTGCGGAAAGGCTCAGGCCGAAGAAGCCGTACAAGGACATCCTCAAAGGCCGGCAGGTATATCAGGAGTACAATGGAGAGAAAGACCAATGACTTGGCCCTGGACGCGACCTTGAGGGCCGCTGCTCCTTTTCAGAAAATGAGAAGAAGAGATGGTTTGGCCATTGCCATTGAAGATGACGACATTCGAGAAAAGTTAAGGGAGAAAAGGATCGGCAATTTTATCGTGTTTGTTGTCGATGCCAGCGGCTCTATGGGGGCAGGGAAACGAATGATTGCCGCAAAAGGGGCCATCCTGTCTCTCCTCCTTGATGCTTACCAGAAGAGGGATAAGGTTTCCCTGGTCGCCTTTAAGGGAGACCATGCCGAGGTACTTCTCCCCCCAACAAACAGTCTAGAGCTTGCCCACAAGCTCCTGGAAGAGCTTCCCACAGGGGGCAAGACCCCACTCTGCCACGGGATCTCTCTCGGCTACCAGATCATTCAAAGACAATTCAGAAAAGATCCCAATATCTATCCCCTGCTTATGATTATCTCCGATGGGAGGGCCAACGTGACCTGGGCCGGGGAAAACCCTGTCTCAGAGGCCTTTGAAGTCGCGGAGGAGATAAGGGATGATCCAAGGCTTCAGGCCATAGTGGTGGATGCAGAGAGAGCCGGTCTGATCTCCTTTGGACTGGCCCGCCAACTATCTCTGCTTATGGGGGCTAGATATCTCAAGATCGAAGATCTCGAGGCCGATACCTTGATAGGACTTCTGACTGGGAACTGATTGCGCATTGAAATGTAGGGCTGCTCCGATAAGATCCCTATCACTGATTACAGACGGTTTCCCCTCCCAGGGCTATGGGTCTTTTCACCAAAAAAGAGTCTTCCGACTCCCTCAACTTTCATTCTTGTACGGGGAGCAGGATTTTCCCTTGACTTTCGGCTTCATCTTTTTTAAGAAACAAAATTGAGGTGCCCAGTTTAGGGCTTAATAGGGAATCCCGTTAGAATCGGGAGCGGTCCCGCCGCTGTGATCGGGGACGAACCCTGCGAAATGCCACTGTTCCAGGAATTGGAATGGGAAGGCGCAGATAGTAGGTTGATCCGAGAGTCAGAAGACCTGCCTTGATAAATTGCTGTTGCTCTGCGGCGTTACAGAGTTACGGCGCGACATAGCTAAGGGTCAAGTAAACTGGGTGCAGCCCTTCAAGTGAGAACGCTTGAGGGGCTTTTTTTGTTTTGGTCCTTACTGCGGGTAATGGGGTTGCAAGAAAAGAAAAGGAGGAATCTCATCATGAAGACAGGGATCATTGTGTACATTGTGGGGGAGGAACCCAAAAACTACCCATCAGATCCTGAGGCAATGGTAAAGACATTGAAACTCGATGCCGACAGAGTTGAAATCGCCTCATTCAGTTTCGGCCATTTCGATATCCATGACGCATGGTGGTCTCTTACGGCTAGGGGAATGGGAAGGATCGTATGCGTATTGGCGGAATTCACACCCTATGGTACCTTACAATCAAAAGGTCGTGAGCTTCGGCTGTGCGGCTGAGGCGACCTCAGCACCCTGGAGACGAGCCATGACAACGAAATATGTGTCCCTTCTGAAGACAGGCTTGAGTCTGCCTGAGATGATGGACGTCTCAGAACCACTCCAAAAACCTTGGGGCTGGGGCCAAACGAGGCCATTCGGCTTAAGGCCTTTATACCTCGCAGCGATACGGGTTAATAACGAAAGGGATAGAGATGCCAGAGCGGAATCAATATGGTATTGAGGAGGTGTTCATAATCAAGACTGACGCAATCGAGGTAGTTGGAATATTGGTAAGAGAACCAACGGAGGAATTCTCATCCAGGGGCACAGTCCTCTTCCGAGACGGACCGTTCTGGGGCTTCCGGTCGCCAGAGGGCGAACGGGCTCAGATAAGAAAAAGACTCATGTCTCTACTTGAAAACACCGCTACCTTTTATGGAGCAAACATCATCCATCATAGCTTTGAACTGCCTATTCCCTATGAGGAATTATGCAATCTACCCAATGTGACACCGCAGGTGATGCATTGAATCGAGACATGGCAGATAAGACGGCCTACCCATTGACATGCAGGGGAGTTTTTGTTATTTTAATATAGGACAAGACAGTTGCTAGGGGTGGCCCATAGGCCTGAGATTAGACCCTCTGAACCTGATCTGGATAATGCCAGCGTAGGGAATAGCCAAAAATTAGGTGCAAAGAAAGGCCGTTTCCTGCGAGAAACGGCCTTTCTTATTGATGTTATAAAAGGAGAAAAAAATGGAGCTGAATGAAGTCACCATAACAAAGGCCATTATTGACCGCTGTTATGAAAAGCTTATCGACGCGCTTGAGACCGACGTAGCTATTGTCGGCGGCGGCCCATCAGGATTAGTTGCAGGATACTATTTGGCAAAAGCCGGAAAAAAAGTTGTTCTTTATGAGCGCAAGTTAAGCCCGGGCGGAGGAATGTGGGGTGGAGGCATGATGTTGAGGTCGTTAACGTGGTTCAAAAAAAGATTCCAGGCTCTCTTAAACCCGGAGCGGAAAGATTGAAGGAGAAAAGTCAATGTGGTCGGATAAGGCTGAAACACTTACACTTGAAAATACCTCCGAGGCCTTCCCTGGTCTTTATGTGGCTGGCATGGCTGCCAATACGACATTCGGAGGCCCCATATGGGGCCGATTTTCGGTGGCATGCTGCTTTCAGGCGAGAAGGTCGCAAGAGAACTGAAAAACCAATTAGAGACAAAACAGGATACAGAGAAAAAGCCTGAATTGGTCTTAAAATTTCCTGCATTTCTAATAGGAAAGGAGAAACCGCTATGACACAACTGAGTCTGGCAAGAGACGGTGTTATCACCGAGGAGATGAAGGCCATTGCATCCGAGGAAGGATTTCCTTTTGAGGAAATCAGAGAACTTGTGGCAACAGGGCGGGTTGTGATCCCCAAAAATATCAATCACGATTTTTCTGCGAAAGGCATAGGCAAGGGACTCAAGACCAAGGTGAACGCTAATATCGGGACGTCTCCGAGTCATTTTAGCCTTGAGGAGGAGCTCGAAAAACTCGATACGGCCGTAAAGGCAGGTGCCGACGCGATTATGGACCTCTCTACCGGGGGCGATATGGATCTGATCCTCAAAACAATTCTGAAACATTCCCCGGTCATGGTGGGTACGGTCCCCATTTATAAATCTGTCAGCAAGTTGTTCTCCGAGGGAAGGTCCTGTCCCGAGCTGAAGACTGATGAGATCTTTCAAGGAATCGAAGACCAGGCAAAGGCCGGGGTGGATTTCGTTACCGTTCACTGCGGCATCACCCGTCATACGGTGGGAATCTTGGAACAGAGCGGTCGTCTCATGGGGATCGTCTCGCGGGGGGGCAGCCTGATGGCCGAATGGATAAAGAAAAACGGGAAGGAAAATCCCCTCTACGAATACTATGATCGGCTGCTCGGAATAGCGTTTGAGTATGATGTCACCCTCTCCCTGGGGGATGGCCTCCGACCGGGCACCATATGTGATGCTCAAGACCGGGCCCAGATCTCCGAGTTGATCACCCTGGGCGAATTGGCCAAAAGGGCACGGAAGGCAGGTGTTCAGGTGATGATTGAAGGCCCTGGGCATGTGCCCTTGAGCCGCATTGCAGCCGATATGAGACTCCAAAAACGAATCTGTGAGGACGCACCCTATTATGTACTTGGCCCTCTCCCCACGGATATTGCCCCGGGATATGATCACGTTGCAGGCGCTATTGGCGGTGCCATTGCCGCTTCTTCCGGGGCTGATTTCCTCTGCTATGTAACGCCTGCCGAGCACTTAAGGCTCCCGGATGTCTCCGATGTGAGAGAAGGCGTCATCGCATCAAAGATTGCAGCCCATATCGGGGATATCGAAAAGGGGGTCAGCGGGGCATGGGAGCGGAACATGAAGATGTCAGAGGCACGAAGCCGCTTTGACTGGGAAACCATGTTCGAAATGGCCATCGACCCGGCAAAGGCCCGCCACTATCGCACCCACAGCGAAGACAAGGATCGTGATGTCTGTACCATGTGCGGCGATCTGTGTGCCCTCAAGACCTTCGAGCGAATTGGGCAGAAATAAAGACCGGTATAACCATGGAGACCTGGAGACTCTTGGACACACCGCCCCTGACGGCGGCTCAGAATATGGCGCTTGATGAGACGCTCCTGGATTTGAAGGACCGGGCCAAGACTCCGGATACCATTCGTTTTCTTCAATTTTCACCGCCATGTGCCCTGGTGGGATATCATCAGTCTGTTGGGGAAGAAATTCGTCGCGAATTCTGCCGCGCCCAGGGCATTGAGATAAACCGAAGGAATACCGGCTGCAGCGGATATGACTGAGAAGTGGCATGTAATCGACCGTATGGGAATTCAAGACCCGGATCAGATATTCGAAATTACCCGTTTCGACCTAACTCAGAAGACATCCGCCGTATCCGTAGGCAACTTTTCATGCTTTTCCACCCCCTGCCTGGATGGAAATTTGCGACCAGATTTCTAACACTTCCGCAACCTGACCTTTCCCTCGTTCAATTTCCTGTATCCTTTTCCACATGGTCTCATTTGATAAACAATTTGGACATTTGTACGGTCTCCCACAAGACGCCACCGCAATCTAATGTGGAGACCTTGGTCTGTATGAACTTGTTGATATGTGAGGAAGGCGACATTCATCTGTCTTTGGTAAAAGCCCTGGGTGAAAGCCATAGTATATGACGTGGGAGTTCACTCCAAGGATCGCAGCGCTTTGTCTAGATGATCGTTGCTTTGCGCCATCAATGCCATCATCTCCCGGATGTACCGTGCACTCTCATTTTTAGCAGCGGTTTCAAGTTCACGGGCAAAAGCCTCGTATTCATGCAAATGGTCCTCATTGTGTTTGATCCAGTGCGCGATCCTGATTTTTGCCTTTTCAGTCACATCCATGACAACTCCTTTCATTGGAGGCTGTGATGCCGACAGCTGGTATTGACACACAGCCGGTACCGAAATCACCGTTCGATATGTTGCCCAGGCCAATAATCGAGTCCTTTTTTATGTCATCTTCTCATATATTCCTCACGCTTTTGGCCACGTAACGTCCCGGCATGTTCACTATTTCCGGCGGCGAAAGCCTTGCTTCCATGAAGAATGTTCTCATCTTATGATCATCGGGCAGCACATCCCGGGCAACCGACGGATGGGCGGTGTGGTGCCTGACCAGCTCTTCACGGCTCATCAGATGGGCGATGATGAGGGTCCCCCCAGGCCTCAAGACACGCCCCATCTCCTGCACGGCTCGTGCCGGATCCTTGAAGTGCGGGAAGGCCGCAAAGCAGACAACCCGGTCGAATACGTTTTTGTTGAAGGGAATGTGGTCGACATTCGCCTGGACGATGATATCATTGGAGGCGCGCGGTTTCCGATAGGCCTGGCGGATCATCTCGAACGAGAGGTCAAAGGCGCACACCTGCCCGGAGACGCCCACCAAGGCCCGCAGGTATGGAATCAGGACCCCTGGACCCGTGCCGACATCAAGGACTCGATCTCCCGGGCCCACTCCGAATTCCTTAATCAAATCGCGCAGTTGCGCCCGCACCGGCGCCGGGTAGCAGGTCTCTTCCCAATTCTCAGCCCGGCTGTCAAAAAAGGTTGACCGAGATTCCATCGGCTTATTCCTGTCAAAAGGTAAAGTTGATGCCCATCATGCCGGTTGCTCCGGGCACGGGATAACCCGGGGGAGATAGTGGCCCTAGAACTTCAGGGTCAAACCGGCCCGTATCTCTATCCCCGGGCCTTCGTAAGCCGTACCGCCCCACCACCTCAGCCCGAAAGATATCGGGGTGATAAAAGACCATCCCCAGGTTGGCCTTGTTTCGGGGCGAGTCCTCCAGATATTTGCCTTCCAGCTCCGGTTGCTCACTGAATTTATTGATCTTGGAAACATTGAAGGTGTAACTGATACAGGTCCCGTCCTGTATCGGGGTCGATGCCGATCTTGACGGGGTAAAAGAAGTCGTTGCCCTGGGTGAAGTAGCCGGAGACACCGCAGGAAAGGGTTTGCTAGGAAAAGCGAATACAACTCCTGCTTTCCCTCATTATGGACCACGGTGTCGCTTGGTTTGTCATTGCGGATGACGTCGTTATCATTACCGTCAACGCTACCATATCTGAAGTCAAAGCCAGTCGTTAAAAGATTCCACGACAAGATCGGGAAGGTGGTTTGCAGGCTTCCCCCCGAATCTACCCGATCCACATTCACTTTATACCAGGTGTATCTGCCCTTGCTCAAGCTTTCCCGGTTCCAGAAATAGTCCTCCTTTCCCCCTCTTATCGTCAAAGAAGAGATAACCGAGGCTGATCTTTGACTCGTTGGATTTCCACAAGCGTATTCCGTCCGCTGCTTGCTCCGGTGACGCGTGCCAGGCCATCAAGGGCACCCTGGGTTGAAGAACCGTTAACCTCGGCATACCCTGCATTGGTCATGGCAATCAGGTTTCCCTTTTCGGGCACCGCACCGGCCTTTTTCATCAAGTCCAGAGACGCCCCTGCCGCCCGTCTTCCCACTGTTTCCCATTTTTCGTACTCTCTGAAACAGGTGTTCTGCAAAAAACGGTCTCTGATCCAAAGAAAAGCGCACAGGCGGTCAAAATCATCAGGATACCGGCAATCACCCAATACCCGGTTTCCTGTTTCCATGGTGTGATTGTCATCAACTTGAGCCTCCTTCATCGCCTTGTGTTTCAAAGAAGATTTTATGATTGACCAGGTTCATTCCCTTGATTCGGCCTTTGACGGTCTTCTGGTCTCCGAAAATGCCCGCTAGGCGCCAGGTATCGTCGCCGTCTGGCTCAACGATGTCTACGGACTCCATGATCAGCTGTTCTTTGCCATCTTTGATCCAATACGCATTGGCTTCACACATGTTTCATCACCTCCTTTATCTTCTGGACTGACTCTTGCAGCAGGTGCGGGAGCGGTTCTCTGGACACACCCACGATATCAATCCTTTCTTGCGAGAGCGGCAGAAGGACTTTTTTGGCGGGGCTTGATGTGACGGCCTCGGCCATTTTAAGCGTGACTTCACCCATCATGGCGTTGGCCCAGGTGACGGCAATGGGGCCAACGATGCAGTCAGCCTTCCCAACCGTATGGCAAATGGCGTTTTCTCCGGAAGCTCCTTTGTTGGCGCCGGCCTTGAGCATTTGGGCCGTGGCGATGGCGTTGGTTCCCAGGGCGATCAATTCCACCGACTCTCCAAAGGCCTCCTTCAGGTACTTGATCAGGGTCGGCTGACCGCTTTGGTATTCTGTGACCCCGGCGGGTCTGCCATCTCCGTTGGCATCCCATTCCTGTTTCTGCAATTCTCCATCACGATAGAAACGGACTATTTCCATAATACCGTCAATGTCCATGTCGTGAAGGCTCTTGAGTGGCTGTCCGTTTTGGTCGTATGAGATTATCTCCTCGATCAGGCCGTCTCCATCCCGGTCGGCCTTCTGTTCCCGCAGCTTGTCTTTTTTATAGGTTTGCCAGATATTCGCGCGGCCGTTACCGGTTGTATCGTACGTGATCAATTCAAGCTTTCCCTCTCCATTGTGGTAGATCGTATCTATTCTACCCTCGCCTGTTGTGTCCTGCTGCCATCTGATGGGGCGCTCATGGTCGTCAAAGCAGATCACGCTCAAAACCCGCCCATCACCATCCAGCTTCTCATGGCGTGTCCGGTTCCCGCTTTCCAGTGTATCTCGCTCATCAACGCGGCCATCACCATCTACGTCCCTCTCCAGGCAGAATAGCATTCCTTTCTTATAGTACTGGAACATGTCCATGCGCCCATCGTGGTTGCGGTCAATCTCCAGGCGGAGGAGCTTCCCGTCTAGGTCCAGATGAGCGATTCTGTCCGGTATCCCATCGCCGTCGGTATCCTCTTCGATCATGCGGCGCTCGTCCGCATAAGCGCTGGTTGACCGAAAAAACCATCCTGTAACCTGAGACAGGAGGCTCAGGGTCAAGAACGCACAAACGAGCAAGCGCGGGATGCGTGGAGAGCTATGCATAGAGAGGGGGCCTTCCTGAAAGCTCCAAAATAAAAAAGCCACGAAAGCGGGGTCCTTATCCTCAGCCCCGGCCTTCGTGGCCTTATCATTATGCCTTGTGGTTTTCTTTGATTCAACAGGATGACACCTTCGCGGTGTCACTTCTGGATAGAAGTTTAATTCATCACACCCGAATGTGTCAACAAAAAATAACCGGCCTCAGCAGGGACAGGCCTTTCTCCGCCGAGATTGGATTTGGGAACCGGACGTGGGTCCGCTATGATGTTGTGCCTACGGTGTCTCGTCCCCAAGAGGCGCTGAAGGGGTTGAAGGAGGAGGTCGCGGGCAGGTGTCTGTGCTGGAGAAGCCGTGATGGCGAGTCGCCTTCTTTGTCGCAAGATCGTCCCATATCGGACTTTCCTGAGAATGGCCGCTGGTTAATAGGAATGTCCAGTTTGACACATCGGAATTTCTCCCATATTATACACACTACACAGTAAGTCTATCTCCAGAAGGAGTTTATACATGGACCAGTTTTTCGGCTTTACCTGAGACACGATAGAAGAATCTACCCGTGTTCGGTAGGCACAGGGTCAGGCCGAAAAACCAAGTCCTATCCTTTCATTCTTTCACAGTCATTCTCCGAATCCCCGTTAGCCTGGCTCTTATGCCAGGAAACCGTTGAGCTGTTCAGCGTTCAGCCTTCACATGAGGTGCATGATTTCCAGGACACAGATGGTTCTGGGGGCAATGGTGCTGGGCGCCCCACGGGCTTCAAACCCGCTGGCCCGGTCTGCAAAACCGGGAGGAGGTTCGATTCCCCTTGCCCCCTCCAGATATTCTAATTCCTCAGCCAAGAGGATACGGGAAAGTGGAGATCCAGATGAAGGAAGCAAGAAAGTGCCTTTGATAGACAGGCCTTTCAGGAAGGCCGTGAAGGAAATTACAGCGATTGTCATGGAGGAAAGCATGCAAGAAGCCATAATCTTGAAGAAGTTGCCGGATGATGTCGGCGAGTATTTGTCCAAATTCAATCTCAACCTGTGCTTTACGTGCGGAACCTGTGCCAATGGCTGCCCCATCACAGGGAATCCCAACATGAGGGGCTGGGACACCCGAAAGGTCATCCGCATGCTGGCCTTCGGGATGCTTGAGGAGGTGGTGAACTCCAAGTTCCCCTGGCTATGCACCGGATGCGGCCGGTGCGCCAATGCCAGCCCCATGGGTATCGATATCGTGGCGATCATGGGCCATATGAAGCTCCTCCGTCCTCGAGACCAGGTGCCGGGCATCCTTCATAAAGGGGTGGAAAACGTATTGAAGACCGGCAATAACATGGCCATCCCTCAGGCAGACTATTTTTTCTTGATGGCCGATACCCTGGTCCTGGAACCCTGGAGCGAGGAGGAGGTCACAAGGGCGGAAGAGGAGGCTGCGGCCCAGTGGGAGGGCCTCGGGGTGGACCTGGATGCCATGGAGTTTTGAAAATCTGCCGGAAAGGGGGCTTTCCCTCGGGCGTGACACAAAGTGTCAGGAGCAAAGTGGATGAAACGCCATATCGAGCTCAAAGGCCATATCATCTTGATCAAAGGGGCAGGGGAAAAGGCCAGCGCCGTGGCCCACCTCCTGCACCAGGCAGGCCTCAGGAAGATTGTGATGACGGACTTGCCCGGACCGCTGGCGGAAAGAAGGGGAGTGGCATTCTGCCAGGCCCTCATTGATGGGAAGAAGGAGGTATGTGGTGTCATGTCCAAAAAGGCAGAACCTTCAATGGAGTCGATCAAACGCTTATGGGCAGAGGGGAAGATCCCCGTCATTGTTGACCCGGAATCAAAGATTCTTCGAGTGGTGAAACCGGATATCTTTATCGATGGTGTGATGGCGAAGCGGAACACAGGAACAACGATCCAAGATGCACCACTGGTCATTGCGCTGGGGCCAGGCCTTATAGCCGGGAAAGACTGCCATCTTGTTGTGGAGACAAACCCAGCGAGTCCTTCTTTGGGACAGGTGATTTCAGGGGGGCAAACCGAAGAAGACACGGGAATCCCTACCCCTGTTCTCGGATTAACCATGGAAAGATTGATCCGGTCCCCCACTGGGGGCCACTTGTTTTTGTTGAAGGGGATAGGCGATGATGTCACCAAAGGTGAGACGATCGGATATGTAAGGGAGACTCCCATTAGGGCTAGGATATCTGGCATTATCTGGGGGTTGATCAGAGGGGGGGTAATGGTGAAGGAGGGACAGAAGATGGGCGACATTGATCCCCGCGGGAAAAGGGAACTCTGTTTCAGGATTACTCCCGAGGCGAAGACCATTGCAGCGGGGGTCCTTGAAGGAATAATCAGGTTTCAGAAAGTATCGGTTTGATGGTGGAATTGACATGGCGGTTTTTGTTCATCGTGAAGCAAGATTCAATCCTTTGGGGTTGTATTCCCCGCCGCTTGCGGCGTAAAATGGCTATGTGAGCG
>CAZXCQ010000160.1:0-14587 GCA_964639275.1 uncultured Desulfobacteraceae bacterium
CGGGCGCCCCAACATCAGAAAAGCTCACGGAACTCGGTCTGGGATATGTCGCCGACCAGTTGAAGTAAGTCAGAATTAATGGATAGTCAAAAGGCTTGAGGCGCCTAATGACCCATCAACGCAACTTCCCAACAACACTTTAGATTTAGACAAGGAGGGTAAAATGGCAACGATTAGTGCAGGACAAGCGATTGTCGAGGTCTTAAAGGCAGAGGGGGTGAAATTCATGTTCGGTCTTCCGGGGGGGCATACGGTACCGATCTATGATGCGCTGTATGAAACCCCGGAGATTCGGCACATTCTTGCGAGACATGAGCAATCGGCGGCAAACATGGCCGCGGGTTACGCGCAACTCACGGGTGAACCGGGGGTTTGTTGTGCTACAGCCGGCCCAGGGGCTACCAATGCCGTGACGGGGATCACGGAAGCCTATTTCGGGGCCTTACCTGTGATATTTCTTGCGGGCCGCGGGGCAACACCGACTGCTCAACGCGGTGCTTGCCAGGAGGTGGCACAGGACAAGATCTTTGCTCCGATTACAAAATGGGCCATACGGTTGGACAGGGCCGACATGGTGGTAGAGATCATGCGTCGAGCCTTTACCATCGCCCGATCGGGAAAGCCGGGGCCGGTGCTTATTGATCTGCCCGTCGATATCCTGATGACACCTGTCGAATTTGATGGATACATCCCTGTTGGCAAGCCCCCTGCTCCGAGGGGGGATTCGAGTCTCGTGAGGACAACTGTCGATGAGCTATTGCGTTCAAAGCGGCCGATCATTATTGCTGGCGGTGGTACGGTTGCTTCAGGGGCCTTTACTGAGTTGCGCGAAGTGGCGGAGACCCTGGGGGTCCCTGTTCTCACTACCCTCTCCGGTCGTGGTTCTTTTCCCGATGACCATCCCCTTGCTGGTGGCGGGTTGGGACTCCATCGAACCGAGGTATCAAAGAACCTTCTCGTCGAAGCCGACTTTGTGCTGGGCCTCGGGTGCCGTTTTGAGGAAATGGAAACGACCTGGACACCTGGGTGGAGGCCAGCGCCAGATGCCTGCTATGTGCAGGTCGATGTGGACCCCGCCGAGCTTGGAAAAAGCATTATTCCAAGAATCGGCATTATCAGCGATATCAAGCTTATGCTGGAAGACCTATTGAAAGTAGTGAGAGAAGAAGGTGGCCCGGACCACAGAGAAACCTTCCGCACTCTGCCGCGCACCAAGGAACTGGTTCAGCGCAAAGAAGAACTAGAGGCCGCTGTTGAGGCACAGGCCGCTGCCACGACCAAGGAAAAGCCGATGAGTGCGCTTCGGGTGATCACGAAAATACGAGAGGTCTTCACCCGGGAGGCCACGGCGGCTATCGATATCGGCTTTTTCGCCCAGGCCTTGGGCGGCGCGTATCCGTACTTCAAGATATACGAGCCGAGGTCCTGCATACCCTGCACGAGTTTCTATGCCATGGGTTACGCGGCCTCTGCCCTTCCCGTAGCCAAGCTGGTATATCCTGATAGACCGGCAGTTGCACTCTGTGGTGATGGCTCTTTCGCCATGATTATGAACCAGCTCCTGGTTGCTGTCGATCATCACTTACCGGTGACCTGGTGTATCCTCAACAACCATAGACTGGGTTCTATCAAGGATATTGAGAGAGAGGATTCCCCCGCCCCCTATATTCCCATCCCGGTTGATCTGGATGTTCAGGCAGATTTTAGGATGATCGGTGAGGCCTGTCAGTGCTATGGGGAAAAGGTGGAAAATCCTGGTGAAATAGAGCCGGCCCTCAAACGGGCGCTGGATGCAAACAACCGCGGAATCCCGGCTGTTCTGGACTTCATAGTTAAGAGGGAGTGGCCACAGATTGGCTATGATCTTTTCGCGGCGATGTTTGGTGAATAGGCGTCCAAGCCACCAAGCACTCTGATCCCCGGCAAGTGGGATATCGCGATCCAGAAGGCAATAACAAGAGATTTGAAAGGAGAAGAGTTATGGTTACCGGCATACATCATACCAGCTTTACGGTAAGTGATATGGAAAAGTCCATCGCTTTTTACCGTGACATCTTGGGGATGAAGGTCGTCTGGGACTCTGTGGAGGCGGGCGTGGAGTTTAAGGGGCCTGTGGCGGATGCCATTACAGGTTGTCCCGGGACCGAGCAGCGCATCGTGTTTCTCTCCATCGGCGACGACCAGATAGAACTCGTGCAATACACCCCGACGGGAAGACCGCTAGAAGATAACAAGGCCGGAGACACTGGGAGCGCTCATGTGTGCTTCAAGACAGAGAATATACAGGAGCTCTACCAAAAGCTTTCGGCAAATGGCCTGCGACTTCACTGCGAACCTCAAGATCTCGGATTTGGATGGGTTATGTATTTTCGGGATCCCGATGGGATAATACTCGAGGCGATGCAGGGAGATCCCTTGTCATAAAAGAAGTGAGGACTTCTGACCTTCTTTAGGCAAAAACCTTGAAACAGAAAGGAGGGTAAGCGTGCGATTAAAGGATAAAGTTGCCATTGTGACAGGGGGTGGTGGTGGCATAGGTGAGGGGATCTGTCTGTGCCTCTCTAGAGAAGGTGCTCGCGTGGTGGTGAGCGACATAGACCAGAAGCTTGCGGATAAGGTGGCCAAAAAGATAACAGAGGGAGGTGGCAGGGCCTTGGCCGTTAAGACCGATGTGCGTATGGCCGAGGAGTGTAACAGCCTGGTAGATGTAACCCTGCAAGAGATGGATCAAATCGATATCCTGGTCTGCTGCGCCGGTGTCAACGGACTTGATGTGGAGATTGACTCCCCCGGCATGATTGAAAACATCTCCGAGGAGAATTGGAAGCTCGTCGTTGATGTAAATCTGGGAGGTGTCTTCTACTGTAATCGCGCCATCGCGCCCTATTTCAAGAAGCAGAGGAAGGGAAAAATCATAAATATTTCATCCATTGCAGGTCGAAATGGTATCGATTGGATTCCGCACTACAGTGCCACCAAAGCAGGCGTTATCGTACTTACCCAGGCAGTGGCTCTGCAGTTGGCTCCATTTAATGTTACCGTCAATACGGTTTGTCCGGGAGTCATCTGGACACCGTTATGGGTCAGTGGGGGCAAGGCCATATCGAACACGTACCCAGAATTCAAGGGCATGGAACCGCAAGAGATCTTTGACGCGATGGTGGAAAGGATAATCCCCCTGAAAAGACCTCAGACGGCAGAGGATATGGGAAATGCCGTGGTCTTTCTCGCTTCTAAAGAGGCAGACCAGATTACCGGTCAAGCACTAAACGTCGATGGGGGAGCCGTCTTTAGCTAAGTTGTGTTAAGGGAGTAGATGCCATGAGAGTTCCAGTTCTAACCGACCCAGAAAAGATAAGGTTTGAGGACAGGCCTGAGCCGGTAATCCGGCCTGCCGAGGTCCTAGTGAAGGTTGAATTTTGCGGAATCTGCGGTTCTGATGCCCACGGCTACGCAAAAGGAATTGTGATTCCGCCGGGCACAGTCATGGGACACGAGTTTTCCGGTGTGGTCGCCCATGTGGGAGAGGAGGTTCAGGACCTTGAACCCGGCGATCGTGTCGTGGTCAAACCATTTGTGGATCCTGAGGGTGTGACCGGCTCCAGGAAGCCAATAGTGGATATGTCTCAGCTGCTGGAAACGGCAATTGGGATCTCGCCAAAACATGATGGTGCCTTCGCGGAATATGTAAGAATTCCTTATCCAGATGAGATGCTCTTT
The DNA here is from genome assembly GCA_964639275.1 of uncultured Desulfobacteraceae bacterium. Taxonomy (GTDB): domain Bacteria; phylum Desulfobacterota; class DSM-4660; order Desulfatiglandales; family Desulfatiglandaceae; genus CAZXCQ01. The sequence goes on from CAZXCQ010000160.1 coordinate 3,721, forward strand.
AAGCTCGCACCAAATGTCTCCTTTGAGGAGGCGGCCCTGGTCGAACCCCTGGCTGTCTCATTGCACGGGGTGCGGCTCTCAAGGCTTAAACCAGGGAGCCGTGCGGTAGTCATGGGTGCCGGGATGATCGGCCTGGGCGTCCTCCAGTTCTTAAGACTGGGAGGGGCTGGCAAGGTCATTGTGTTGGAGATATCACCAGAGAAATCCGAGATTGCCCGCAAGCTAGGGGCCGATGCCGTCTTGAACCCAGTAACTGAACAAAAGAACCTAAAAGAAGAGATCTTCAGTCTCACCGATGGGGTCGGCGCGGACATTGTCTTTGAATGCGCAGGGGCATCATCCGCTTTGCAGAACTCGATCAGATATGTCAAAAGAGGCGGGCAGGTCATCGTGATTGGGCTCCATGAGGCTGAACTATCATTCGATTTCTTTTGGATGGTGCACTGGGAGGTGGAGATGAAAGGCTCTCTGGGCTACGACTACGAGGAGTTTAAATATGTGATCGAATTTCTGGAAAAGAAGAAACTATTCACTGAATCACTGATAACTGACATTATTCCCCTCGCTGAACTGGAAGAAAAGGGCTTGAGACGGGTGCTCACCTCGCAGGATGTGGTCAAGATATTGGTGAGACCCTAACGACGGAATTTGAATTCAGCCTTTTTAAGGGAATCGAAAGGAGGTGGGTATCTCAGGTATTGATCAGGGAGGTGTGGAGATTCAAAGAATGGAATTCTCCAAGATGAGGACACGAAATTAACACAAGGAGGGAGGGAAGATGCTACAGAGATCACACCTAAAAGGAGAAAAAAGGATGCTGAGACAACCGTGGCTGATGGCTGTCCTGGCTGTCGCGGGTTTGAGTCTTTTGTGCGGCACCGTATGGGCCGGCGGCAAGCAACCGATCAAGGTCGGTTTTGTCATGGAACTCACTGGCCCGCTTGCGGCAGGGGGAGCCGAGTGCCGGGATGGCATAATGATCGAGGTGGAACGGATTAATGCCGCCGGCGGCATTAACGGCCGTCCCATCAAGGTGATCGTCGAGGATACCGCCATGCAGGCGACCAAAGCAGTGACCGCAGTGAACAAGCTGACTCGTCAGGACAAAGTCGTGACAGTCTGGGGCCCTCTGTACAACACGCTTGAAGGGCCTGTGCGCGCCGTGTGCGAGCGGGAGAAGACCCCGAACATTATCCTTTCAACCCCGACACCAGATGACCGAGTAAAGAACTACCGATGGTCCTTTACGCTGGCCCAGAATGAGATGCTGGTGGCTGCGGCCCAACTGGAAATCCTCAAACTCAAGGGGGTCAAGAAGGCCATCGCTATCGGTGATACCCAGGCATCCTGGCAGGAACAAATACGCATCTTAAAGGAGGATGCGGCTGCAGAAGGGATCGAGATCGTCGCCATGGCCGAGACCTTCGATCCGGCACAGGATTTTGACCTGAGCGCGCAGGTTCTCAAAGTCAAGAATCTTGCGGCAAAGGAGAACCCTCAGGCCCTGGTGCTGATGACGAACATCTTTTCTGCCATCCCCTTCCTGAAAAATATGCAGCAACTCGGACTCAAACTCCTGGTTATCGGAACCCATGCCTTTGGCATTGAGGCTGCATTGGGCATGGCCGGCGACGAGGTCAATGGCGTTCTTTTCCCTGCGGGCAAGGTCTTGGCCCCCGACGGCCTACCGGACAGGGACCCGCAAAAGGCCGTCATTTTGGAATACAGAAGGCGTTTTAAGACAAAGTTCGGCTATGATGTGGGTCAATTCGGCGCTCACAGTTACGACGCGGTCCACCTTTTTTTCAACGCGGCCAACGAGGCTGGCCTTGACAAGGCCAAGATTCGCGAGGCCATCGAGAATACTACGGATTTCGTTGGGATAACAGGCGTTTACAACTACGGCCCTGCCAATCATGAAGGGCTCACAGAAAAATCTCTGGCCATCTATGAAATCAAGGATAGGAAATTCGTGATGGTGAAGACTATTGAATAATCATAAGGGTTTCTTTGATTGGATGAGGGGGCCCCTGGATGGGGCTCTCTTCCTTTCTAGTGCCCGTCTTCAGGAACCCATGGGGAAGGGATCTGCGAGACCCCTGGGTGGAGTGCAAGAGACCGGATGAGTATCGCCAATCTACTGCAATTGCTTGCGTCCGGCATCACTATCGGGGCGGTATATGGCCTTGTGGGCCTGGGCTATGTGACCATCTACAGGTGCTCTGGTGTGGTGAACTTTGCCCAGGGAGAATTCGTCATGCTGGGGGCGATGCTCACATCCTATCTGATCAAGACCATTTCCCTGTCTTACCCCCTGGCAGCGGTTATCGCGATTGTGACCGTCGGCATTTTGGGGATACTCACCTATCAACTGATCATTGCGCCCCTTGGTCAGGCATTTGTCCTCATCCTGGTCATGGCTACCCTGGGGGTCAGCATGTTGCTCCAGAACACGGCCTTGATCAGCTGGGGTGCTTATCCCCTCTACCTACCGGCTTTCTCAGGAAATGAACCTGTTCGATTCGGTGAAGTGGCCATTATGTCCCAGAGCCTGTGGGTGCTTCTCATGACGGTGGTGGTGCTCTGCGCCCTCTATCTGCTGAACAACCACACCCTCTTTGGGAAGTCCATGACCGCCACCGCAACAGATCCCTTGGCAGCCAACCTGGTGGGTCTGTCACCTGGCGCCATGATTCGCTGGTCTTTTGCCATCAGCGCCGTGATCGGTGGCACTGCGGGGGTGTTCGTGGCGCCCGTTGTTCCCATCAATTACGTGGTTGGGGCCATTTTTGGGATCAAGGGCTTTGTGGCGGCGGTTTTGGGTGGCTGGGGAAAGAGCACCGGAGCGGTCTTAGGGGGGCTTGCCCTCGGGATTATTGAGACATTTGCCGCAGGGCTGCTGCCATCCGGGTACAAAGACGCCATCGCATTTGTGGTATTCCTTTTCATCCTTTACTACAGGCCCACCGGCATTCTGGGGTCGTCGCTGACGGAGGCTGAATAGATGGGGAGCTTGGCACCATCGCTAAATCGTGCCGGCCTGCTGAGGGTTGTCTTTATCCTCCTCATGTTCGTCTGGCCCCTGGCGCTCCGCAATGATTACGCCGTAAGCGTCATGGTCATGGCCGGTCTGTATGCCACCCTGACCGTGGGTCTCGGTCTCCTGCTAGGCCAGGCAGGTCAGATATCTTTCGGACATGCGGCCTTTTTCGGTTTGGGAGCTTACACCAACGCCATCCTCACCACCAAGTATAATCTGCCGCCCTTAGTGGCTATCGTCGTGGGCGCCGTGGGCGCCGGGCTCGTCGCCTATATCGTGGGGAGGCCTGTGCTCCGTCTAAGATTCTATTTTTTGGCCCTTGCCACCATCGGACTGGGGATGATCTTTGTGGCCGTGGTACGTGAGTTGCGCGGGCTTACCAGCGGAACATGGGGAATGGCGGGGATTCCATGGCTCGGGGTCGGTGGCTTTGTGTTTGACAGCTATCTGAAGCAGTACTATCTCGTATGGTCGGCGGTGTTTGCCTTGTGGTTGTTCACTGAACGGGCCTTGAGTTCCCGGGTGGGAAGGGCCTTGCGGGCCCTGGCCGTGAGCGAGGTGGCCGCATCCACCTTGGGCATTTATACTGCCGACTGGAAGCTACGGACATTTGTGGTCAGCGCGGTTTATGCGGGTATCGGGGGGGGCCTCTATGCCTTCACCCTGACCGCAATCCACCCGAACGATTTCACCGTCTTCATGGCCATTGTGGTGGTGATTATGGTGATGGTGGGCGGCATGAATAGCCTGTTCGGCGCCATCCTGGGGACCATCTTGATGACGTGGGTGGGTCGTGCCTTCACCGGCTATCAGGAATACAGCGGCGGCCTGTATGCGGTGGTGTTGATCTTGCTCCTCATCTTTCTGCCAGGCGGGATCACCGGCGGCCTTCGGCCCACGCAAGTGGCGCTGATCCGGCGCTTGTTTGGATTCAAGCCAGAGACTTTTTCTGAAGAAACCAAAGGTCGGGTCAGGGTGGAAGGTCCTTCAGCAGGTCATGAAGAAGAGACAGAAACAGACGTGGGCTTGTCAGTTGAACAGAAAAAGAAAGATTCCGGCACTTTGCAGGAGGCGAAAGCGAAAGACTGGACACCTCCCAACGGAGAGCCGCTCCTTCATCTCGAAGGAATACGGGTAGACTTCGGAGGTCTGCGAGCACTAAACAGCGTATCATTGAAAATAGCTGAGCACACGATCACTGCCCTGATCGGTCCAAATGGCGCCGGCAAGACCACCCTGTTCAATGTGGTGAGCGGGTTGCAGAGGCCGGCCGCCGGCAAGGTCCGGTTTGCGGGGGTAGAGACAACCTCGCGATCTGCTGCCGATATCGCGCATCTGGGGATGGCGAGGACATTTCAGAATCTTCGGGTTTTTGAAAATATGACCGTGTTGGAAAATGTCATGGTCGGGAGACACCGGCACGAATCAGCAGGTTATATCAAGGCGGGGTTTGGCCTACGGTCACATTTTCGCGAAGAGCGTGAATCTCGGGAGCAGGGCCTGAAGGCCCTCGCATTGATGGGGCTTGAAAACCGAGCCGACCTCTCGGTCACAAGCCTCCCTTACGGTGAGCAGAGGATGGTGGAGATTGCCCGGGCACTGGCCACAGAGCCGCGTCTGTTACTCCTGGACGAACCAGCCGCGGGCATGAACGCGTCCGAGCGAAAGCAGCTTGTAAAAAAGATCTCCCATATACGTAAGGCAGGCGTGACCGTGCTCCTGGTGGAGCACAATATGGAACTGGTGATGGGTATCTCGGACATCGTGAGCGTGCTTGACTATGGACGTTTTATCGCCAAAGGCAGACCCGAGGAGGTCCAGGCCCATCCGGCGGTTATTGAGGCCTACCTGGGTGTCCGTCATGAGAGATCAGAAGGAGAACCCATCAAGGTTGAAGAACCGGCCTCGCCTGGAAGAGCGGCATCGCCCGGGCAGGAAAAAGGAGAAATGCTTCTCAGATTGGAGGGCCTCTCCACGTCCTACGGCGCCATCCGTGCGGTAAAGGATGTCACCCTAGGAGTGGAGCAGGGGAAGTCTCTGGTGGTTCTTGGGGCAAATGGCGCAGGCAAGACCACGTTACTGCGGACGGTCTCTGGCGTGATAAGACCTCAGCAGGGGTGCGTGATATACCAGGGTCGTGATATCACAAAACTTGAGCCACCCCAGATTGCCATGGCGGGCATCGGCCATGTGCCGGAAGGACGTCATGTGTTTCCCACGCTGAGTGTGGGAGATAACCTGCGCCTTGGGGCGTGCAAGCGTCGAGATCGCATAGAGATTCAGAAAAGTGCGGGGTTTGTATATGAACTCTTCCCGGTGCTGAAAGATCGACATAAACAGGTTGCCGGCACCCTTTCGGGCGGGGAACAGCAGATGCTGGCCATTGGCCGGGCATTGATGGGAGACCCAAAGTTACTCCTCCTGGACGAGCCATCCATGGGCCTGGCCCCGTTGATCGTGGATGGCATCTTTCAAGCGTTGGCGGCCCTTAACCGTGGCGGCCTCACCTTCCTCATGGTGGAGCAGAACGCGGAGATAGCCCTTTCCGTTGCTCACGATGCTGTGGTTCTTCACACAGGATCGGTGGCCCTGTCCGGGTCAGCAGCAGAGCTTAGGCGGGACGAGCGACTGCACGGGGTTTATTTAGGGGTAAAGGAGTAGCTCGGATTCCAAGGGAAAAAGCCCGGAATAAAGCGCGACCGGCAGGAATACTCCCGTGGAATGTGGGCTTCCGAAGACATCCCAAAAGGACCAGAAAGGAGGTGATACAGATCGATCCTTTGGGTCTGATGAAACAAGTCGAAGATCTTTGTCTTTGATTGTAGAAGAAAGCTTTTCTAGTCGTTCAAACCCATCTTATAGGAGGCAAGGCATGAAAACGAGAGATCTGTTAAGCTTGTTCCGGATTGGTTTACTCACCTGTGCCCTCATTGTTGGCACGTCCATAGGAGCATGGGCAGAAAAAAAACCTTACAAAATCGGCGTCAACTTGAGTCTTACGGGCCCTTTTGCCCAGTTCTCAGGGACAATTAAGAAAGGTTTGATCACGGAACAGGAGAGGATCAACGCCCAGGGAGGGATCGACGGGCACCCCCTTGAGTTGATCATCGAAGACAATGGCATGGATATTACCAAAATGGCCAACATTCAGCGCAAGTTTGCGCGGGATAAGGAGATCAAGGCCATTATCGGCCCCTTTTGGAGCGTAGCAGCCTCCACCATCATCCCTATTACAGAGAGGGAGAAGATTCCCCAGATTACCATATGGGCGCCTTCCGAAGTGGAGCGGCGGCTAAAACCCAAATGGGTCTTCAATATCCCCCAGGGAGACCTCATCCTGGCCGAGGCGACCATCGACCTGGCCAGAGGCCGCGGATACAAGAAAATCTACTGCTTCTGTGATAATGACCCCATCTGGTCTTACAAATGGGCCAAGGAGATCATGGCGCCCATCGGCAAGAAGTACGGGATCCAGGTGGACGTTAGCGAAGAGACCTACCAGACAACCGACACGGATATGACGCCCCAGATCCTTAAGTTCAAGGACAAATTAAAGGACTACGACGCCATCTTTCTCGGAACCAACGGCGGAACCGGATCTAACATCATGAGAAACCTTCTTGCCCAGGGAATCCGCATGCCGGTCATCGGCACCCACGGGTGGGGCTTTGGCTTTACCCTTGACATAGGCAAGGAGTCTGTGGAAGGGGTTGAATTCGTTGCAGGTAAGGCCGTGGTCACCGATGAGCTGGATGATACGGACCCGCAAAAGGCAGTGATTGTGGCGTTCGACAAACGGATGCAGGACAGATGGCAGATGCGTGCGGAGCAGCTTTCGGCACACAGCTATGACGCCATCGGTATCCTTGCTGAGGCATTGAAAAGGGCAGGAGAGAATCCGACCCGGGCACAATTAAGGGATGCCATCGAAAAGACCGATAATTTCGTGGGTTGCACCGGGGTCTATACTTACAGCCCCACAGATCATCAGGGCCTAACGAAAAAGGCCTTTACTTTCATGAAGATTAAAGACAACAAGTTTAAGCGGATTCGGCTTCCCGAAGTGGAGTGATACCCGCATTGAGGCCTGGTGTGCGGGCTGAGCTAACACCAGGCCTCCTTCATGAGCGGTCATAGATATCCCAACTTCTGCATCTCTACCGTTAAGTGAGAATAAATAGATGCCTTTTATTTCCATACTGCAGTTCGGTCTCGTGGGCATCTCCATGGGCGCGGTTTACGCCCTTATTGCCCTGGGGTTCATGACCATATTCCGGGCCTCCAACATCGTCAATTTCGCCCAGGGTGAGTTTGTCATGACCGGGGCCCTTCTGACCAACTTCTTTATTGTAACCTGCGGGTTTCCCTATCTCCTTTCAGGAGTCCTGGCCGTGGCCGGAGTGGTCCTGATCGGGATCGGGCTTCAGTTGCTGGTGATCCATCCCATCCGGCGGGCAGGGGTCCTGATCATGATCATGGGTACCCTGGGGGCTTCCATCGTCATCAGTAGTGTGGTCGTTCCACTCAGCCTCTTGCCGGAGATCTCTTACTTTCAGGATCCCTTTATCCTGCCTCCCATTATGAAGGGGGTTGAGGCCATCGATTTTGCCGGAGTCCGCATATCGATCCAGCGGCTTTGGGCCATCGCAGGTTCATTGGCCCTTCTGGGGGTACTCTATTATTTTTCCAATTACACCCGCATCGGAAAGGCCATGGAGTCCAGTGCCACCGATCCTCTGGCGGCCCGGCTGGTAGGTATCCGGGTGGAGATGATGGTGCTCTACGCCTTTGCCATCAGCGCGGCGGTGGGTGCTATCGGGGGGATTGTGATCACCCCCATCTTTAACATGCGCTATGATTCCGGGGCCCTTTTGGGCCTTAAGGGCTTTGTGGCTGCAGTGCTGGGGGGCTGGGGGAAGATCTCGGGGGCCGTACTGGGAGGGTTTGTGCTGGGAGTGGTGGAGAGCCTGTGTGTGGGGCTCATCCCGGAGTATGGTTCAAGGTACCAACAGATGTGGGCCTTTTTGATCCTGATTGCCATCCTCTATTTCAGGCCCAAGGGGATTCTGGGCTCCGAAGCGGTTGACTAAAATGACGAGAGGTCTTTTTCGGAGTATCAATTTCTGGGTGGCCGTGGTGCTGGTGCTCCTTCCTCTTTTCTTCCCGGAGGACTTCTTTCGTATCCTGTGCGTGGCGGCCATATATGCCATTGCGGCCCTGGGCATGAGCCTGCTGCTGGGCTATGCCGGACAGATCTCCCTGGGACACGCGGCGTTCATGGGCATTGGGGCCTACACCACCGCCATATTGACCACACGGTACAATTGCCCTGTGGTTCTGGCCTTTTTGGCATCCATCGCCGTCACGGCCCTGATCGCCTTTGTGGTGGGCAAACCGGTCTTGAAGACCAAAGGGTATTTTTTGGCCCTGGCCACCCTGGGATTCGGGGAAATTTTCTACGTCTTTGTGAGCCGCACCGATGCTGTGATCGGCGGCCTCTACGGCCTTGGAGGGATCCCCTATTTCTCCATTTTCGGGTACGAATTCAGCAGTTATGTCCAGATGTACTACCTGGATTGGGCCATCCTGATGGGGCTGATTATCTACTCACAGAACATGGTGAACTCCAGGGCGGGCCGGGCCTACCGGGCCATCAGCACCGATGAGGTGGCCGCATCGGCCATGGGGATCGATGTGGCTGGTTTCAAGCTCAAGATATTCGTGCTTTCGGGGGCCTACGCAGGGATCGCCGGGAGTCTCATGGCAACCTATCTTTCCACGGCTCAGCCCCATGGCTATGGGGTTCAGCTGTCCATTTTCGTGGTATTGGCTGTGATCGTGGGGGGGATGGGAAATCTCTGGGGCACGGTGGTGGCAGCGGTGATTCTCACGTGGCTCAAGGATGAGCAGCTGAGCCGGTATCAGGAATACAGCACCATGATCTACGGGCTTATCCTCATCTTGATCCTCATCTTTACGCCCGAGGGGCTGGCCTCAGTCAGGCAGAAAATGAAAATGATCTTCAAGCGGGGCGGGTGATGATCCTTCAGATCCAAAAGATGAGCAAAAAATTCTCCGGGGTTGTTGCCCTTGAAGGGGTCAACTTTGGTGTCAAAAAGGGGACCATTAAGGCCCTCATCGGTCCCAACGGGGCAGGTAAGACCACGCTCCTTCAGATCATCAGCGGCATCATCCGGTCCACAGACGGCCGTGTGCGTTACCAGGAAAAGGATATTACGAGGACCCCCGCCCACAAGATCTGCGCTCTGGGGATCACCCGGACCTTTCAATTGCTCCGGCTTTTCCCCAATATGACGGTGTTGGAAAACGTGATGACCGGGATGCACACCCTTACAAGGACAGGGGTTTTCCTTGCGGGGTTCCGGCTTCCCATGGTCCGCAGGGAGGAGAGATGGGTTCGGGAGGAGGGACAGGCCATCCTGGAGTTTATGGGGATCGGCGGCAAGGCCCCCTGGGATGCCACCAGCCTTCCTTATGGGGAGCAGCGGCTTACGGAGATTTCCCGTGCCCTGGCTTCCAAGCCGGCCCTGTTGATGTTGGATGAACCGGCCGCAGGGATGAATGCTCGGGAGAAAGCAGTCCTGGCCGAGAAGATAATGAAGATACGCGACACCGGGGTGACCATACTGCTCATTGACCATGATATGGGCATGGTCATGGACATCTCCGATGAGATTGTCGTCCTCAATTTTGGCAAGGTAATTGCCGAAGGCCCTCCCCAATCCATTCAAGAAGACCCCAAGGTCATTGAAGCCTACCTAGGGATGAAGAACAACAATGCTTGAGATAAAAAATATTTGCATGTCATATGGTGAGATCCAGGTCTTGCATGATGTTGTTCTTTGCGTCAATCGAGGAGAAATTGTAGGTATCGTGGGATCGAACGGATCTGGAAAAACAAGCTTGCTCAGATGCCTATCCGGTCTGCAGCCGGTTTCATCAGGACGGGTGAGTTTTTTGGATGAAGATATCACAAATATGCGCCCGGACAGGTTAGTCAGGCTTGGCATCTGTCAGGTACCGGAAGGCCGGCACATCTTTTCCACCCTTTCGGTTTACAGCAACCTTGAAATGGGTGCCTATATAAAGGGCAACCGGAAGTCCAGAGCCGAATTCCTGGATGCATTACATTTTGTTTTTGAGCTCTTCCCGATCCTTGAAAACAGAAAAAGGCAGAAAGGCGGAACCCTCAGTGGGGGAGAACAGCAGATGCTCGCCATTGCCAGGGCCTTGATGTCAGGACCCAGGTTGCTGATGCTTGATGAGCCCTCCATGGGACTTGCGCCCTTAATCGTCAGAGATATTTTTGCCGGCATCAGACAACTCAACCGAAAGGGCCTGACGGTTCTCCTGGTGGAACAAGACGTAGCGGCTTCCTTGGCCATCTCGACGCGTGGGTACGTACTGCAATTGGGAAGGGTTGTGCTTGAGGGGACTGGACAAGCCCTTTTGGAGAATGAGGCTGTCAAAGCTATCTACCTGGGCGAAAAGATTGTTTAGAGGGGATAGGAATGGCAGCAGCACATCAAGAGGAGGGTGATATGGTTGATATTGCCCGCAGTGGAAGGGATGTGACTGCTTATCCCCAACGCATGCACTTTGGAGGGGTCGGTCCTGGCAAAGATGCCTCATGAAATTATATGCAGGAATTGATCTTCATTCAAGGGATACTTATTTGGAGATCGTGAGGAAGGATTTTGACTGGGCTTTGGCAAACAATCATAAGTCTTGTCAACTTTCAGTTGAAAATAGCGTAACTTCTCAAAAACCCGGGGATAAATCGATTGTGGTGTGGCATGGGGGTCT
>CAZXCQ010000161.1:0-14583 GCA_964639275.1 uncultured Desulfobacteraceae bacterium
CATATGGGGGCATGTGGAAGAAAAAAAGACCCCCATGCCACACCACAATCGATTTGTCCCCGGGTCTTTGAGAAGTTACTGTTTGGTGAAGTGAGATGGTCGTGAATTCAGATTCTAATTTCGCTGGAGGGACCGATGAAAAACCATCTTGAGGGCGTGAGGGTAATCGACCTGACAGCATATCTGTCAGGACCTTTTGTCAGTTTGAATCTGGCTGCCATGGGGGCTGAGGTAATCAAGATTGAGCGGCCAAAGGTGGGGGACCCCTGCCGTTGGAATCCGCCATTTGCCGGCCCCGAAGGTGTCAGCTACCGGAGTCAGAGCGACATGGATATCTCCCTCTTGTACCTGAAGCGGAACCGGAACAAAAAGAGCGTCTTTCTTGACCTTCGAAACGACCGGGGGAAAAAGCTCTTTGAACGCCTGGTGGAAAAAGGGGATGTGGTCCTGGAGAATTTTGCCCCGGGGAGTATGGATCGGCTCGGTTTTGATTATGAGAGACTGAAAGAGATCAATCGCGGGATCATCTATTGTTCAATCTCAGGCTATGGCCAGGAGGGACCCTACAGAGAACGGACTGCATTTGACCTGACTATCCAGGGTACCAGCGGCGTTATGGGAGTAACAGGATTTGAGGATGGCCCTCCGACCCGCTGCGGGGCGTGGATTGGTGATATGATACCCGCCATGTATGGCCTCTCCGGCATCCTGGCCGCACTCTATTCCCGGGAAAAGACCGGAAAAGGGGAGAGGATTGACATTTCTATGCAGGATGCCTGTTTCTCAATGATCATGGATGAGGCGCTTGACCTCCATCTGGAGCGGGGAATTCCCATGCGGACGGGAAACAGAAACCCGAGGCTGGCCCCTTGGAACGTCTATCTGGCAAAGGACGGATATGTCATCATCTGCGTGGCCAACAATGCCCAATGGGAGGCCTTTACAAAGGCAATCGGAAGAGAGGATCTGAAGGATGATGTTCGATTTAAGACCCAGGAGGGCCGCTCCAAGAATTCAGACGATGTGGAGAGGATTGTACTCGAATGGCTGAAGGATCTGACCGTGGACGAGGCCCTTGAACGCCTGAGAGAGAAGAGAGTGGCCTGCGATTCAGTGCCTTCGATCGACAGGGTCCTGGAAGACCCCCAGCTGAAATACAGGGGGATGATCCAGGATCTGAAGCATCCCAAGAGTGGTGCTACGGGTATCAAGACAGCGGGGTTCCCGATCCACTTCACCGAGTACCCGGCGGGATTCTTCGAACCGGCCCCTTACCCCGGCCAACATAACCAGGAGATATACAATGGCCTGTTGGGTATCTCGGAGGAAGAGATGCTGAATCTCAGAGAAGAGGGGATTATTTGAAAGGAGGTGATAGGTCAAGACACAAACGGGAGAAAAAGGAGGTCCCAAGGATCACATTTATCAACAGCCAATAATCACGGAAGGAGGAATTCAGCATGTTACGAAAAAAGATATGGCTCTTGGCTGTGGTGGCCACCTTGACCTTTGTGGTCGGGATGATGGTTGCCCCCACCAACACCCTGGCGGAAAAACCGATCCTCATCAAGTTTAACTACGCCGGGCCCAAATCACCCCCCAGCATGCACCCCCTCAGCCAGGCTATCGGCTATTTGGGCAAGAAGTTGGAAGAAAATTCAAAAGGGCGGTTCAAGGTTGAGATCTACTGGGGGGCCTCGCTATACAAGGACGACCCCACCCAGTATGCAGCGCTCAGGTCCAACGTCATTCAGATGTGCGAGGTCAGCGGAGGACGACTGGGTGGAGAGATACCGGAGACCTTCCTGATGGAGTTTCCCTTTGTCTTTGGCGACATGAACCACGTCTACCGTTTTCTGGACGGACCTGGAAAGAAGCTTTTTGAACCCCTTTATCTCAAGAAGGGCTATAGGCTGATGGGATTTTGGCCCTATGGCTTCCAGAACTTTGTCTGTAGCAAGGGATTTCTGGCCAAACCGGCGGACTTTGTGGGGGTCAAGTTGAGGATCAGACCTTCAAAGATCGTGGCGGCTCAGATGGAGGCCCTTGGGGCCAGCGCCCAGGCCATTCCCTACATGGATACCTACAATGCACTTCAACTCAAGACCGTCGATGGTGCCGAGTGCCCCCTTGCCGTCATCCAGGCAGTCAAGTGGCACGAAACCGGTGATTTTATCACCATTTCCAGGCACAGCCTGCTTTTTGCGGCCATCCTGGTCAATCCCAAATTTTACAATGGTCTCCCAGCGGACCTAAAGAAGATCTTTAACGACACCTTCGCAGAGGCCACTCAGTTTGAGCACAAGACCCAGGAAGATGTGGAATACAAGATGCCCTGGATCATGATGTCAGAGAGGCCGGCCCTCAAGTTCAAATGGTTGACCGAAAAAGAGAGGGGAGTCCTCAAGGAAAAAACCAAGCCGGTGGAGGAAAAGTTCGGAAAGAACATACCAAAAGAGTTTTTTGAGGCTGTAGAAATAACCCGAGCCAAGTAAGGAGAAGCCTTGACTCAGGGGTCCTCCGAGGCCGGTTCGCTTTTTTGGGCAGCCTATTTCCCGGCCAGCTCCCGAAAGGGGGTGAATGCCGGTTCCAGGCCTCTGGAGGACTTCTCTGGACAAGGCTGGATCGACCCATGCGGATCAACCAAATAATCTATGTCTTTGAAAAATGGCTGGCCATTATACTCATGGGCTTTGCGGTCGGCCTCAGCTTTGTCCAGGTGATCTTGAGGTATTTCTTTAATGCCGGTTTTGCCTGGGTGCCCGAGATCGTGGTGTTCACCTTTATCACACTGACATTGGTGGGAGCCAGTACAGGCGTCAGAAACGGGGTTCATATCGGCGTAGATGTAATCGTGAAGCTCTTACCCACTAGATTTCACAGGATTTCAGATATCTTTGCCAATTCTTGCGGGGCAGCCCTGTATCTCTTTATGTCCTATCTGACTTACAGGTTTGTCCTCTACTTCAGGGAAATGGGCCAGGTCTCGATCATTACCGAAATCCCCATCTGGATGATGATCATCTACATGCCTGTGGCCTTCTTTTTGATGGCCTTTCACTATATGGAATTCCTGTGGGGGTCATTTTCTAAAGACAGAAAGAAGGATTTGGTGACCTTTAAAAAGGAACATATCTAGTTTGTGTTGAGAGTCCAAAGTTCTCTCGTCATGCCGGACTTCATAAGCCTGCCCCGTACCCGATACGGGGGCATCCAGAAGTCATATGATATTGATAATATTCTGGATTCCGGCTTTCGCCGGAATGACATCACATAATCCTTGATTCTAATAATATCAATTACTTAGAAGAACTTTGGACCGTGTAGAGTTTGTCAAAAAAAGTTCAGACTCTATACTGGGGCTAAGGAGTATTAACGCAGTACAGATGAGCAGCGAGCCCTAAACCCATGCCGGATTTTTTGTCAGTGATGAAGAAAAAAGGATTATTTGAGGTGGCCTAGCCCATGGAAAACCCCGTCATCCTGATTGCCTCGCTGATGGCGATCCTCTTTGCCCTCATGTTTATGGGTGTTCCCATTGCCATCGCCCTGGGGATCTCCACCACGATTAACCTGATAATCTTCACCGACATGGATTTGCTCTTCATCGGTCAGAACATCTATGCTGCCCTGGATAGCTATGCCCTTCTGGCCGTCCCCTTCTTTATCCTGGCCAGCAATATTATGGCCGACGCGGGTATTGCCAGGAGGCTACTGGTTTTTGCCGAGGCGCTCACGGCCGGCATTACAGGGGGGCTGGGAATGGCCGGTGTCCTGGCCTGCGCGATCTTTGCAGCGATCTCCGGTTCAAGCGTAGCAACTGTCGTCTCCATTGGAACTATCGTCATCCCGGGAATGCTCAAGGAAGGCTACGACAAGAAATTCGCCACCGCCTTAATTGCCTGCTCCGGATCATTGGGGATATTGATTCCCCCGAGCGTCTTGATGATCATTTTTGGCGTACTGGCCGACGTCTCCATCGGAAAGCTATTCGCCGCAGGCATGGTCCCCGGTGTCATATTGACTATCTTCCTCATGGTTTATGTCCATATCATTTCAAAGAAGAGGAATTACCCGAAATCTCCCAGTTTGTCAGCCAGGGAGAGAATAAAAAAGATTGCTCAAAACGGTTCTGCCCTGCTCGTGCCTTTCACGGTGCTGGGTGGAATCTACGGGGGCGTTGTCACACCCACCGAGGCCGCGGTTCTGGCCACTTTTTTGGGCCTTTTCATGGGTTTTTTTATCTATAAGGAGTTAAAGATCAAGCATCTGCCAGGGATCTTTCTCAGATCCGCGGAGATGTCTTCAATGATCCTGATCATATTGGCATTTGCCTATTCATTTGCCTTTCTGCTGTCCTTCTTTAGGGTCCCCGACCTCCTGACCCAGATGATGTTTGATGCCGGGATCAATGCCTGGATGTTTCTCCTGTTAATCAATATCATCCTATTTTTCGCAGGAGACTTCATGGACCCCGCCTCTATCATGCTGATCTTCACCCCTCTCATCGTCTCCCTGGGTTCAGCGTTAGGTATCAACCTGATACACCTCGGCATCGTCGTTACCATGAATCTGGAGATAGGACTGATCACACCACCCGTGGGGTTTAACCTTTACGTGGGCAGTTCTCTTTCCCAGCTATCTCTCTATGATGTGATGAAGGCAGCTGTTCCCATAATGATCATTATCGGTATCGCTCTCATCCTGATTACCTACGTCCCATCTCTTAGCCTTATTATGCCAAAACTCATTTTCGGGTCGGCATAGGTAGCTGGGCTTTTTTGGGTCACCAGAGGTATACGACGTCTGGTTGGTTGGAGATTATTATAGTCTTGCAGAAAATGTTTTGCGGTTATCATTTTTAAGAAATATAGCCGGGAGGATCTATTCATGGAGGAAATAAACCAAGAGGACATCATTCAAATAATGAAGATGTTGGAAGAATCCACCTTTGAGGAGCTGCGCCTTCAAATGGGCGATCTTAAATTGGTCCTCAGAAAGGGCGGCAAAGGGACAGACCTTATTAAGGAATCGGGGCTCAGTGCTCAGGAATCGGGACCGTCAAGGGTCTCTGAAGCACCACCGGGTGCAACGGTGCCTGTGGACGTCCCAGAGGCAGAACCCTCTGGGATAGAAGAAGAGGGTCTAATCGCCATCAAGGCCCCTATGCTGGGGACCTTTTACAGGGCCCCCAAACCAGGTGCCCCGCCCTTTGTGGAAAAGGGCCGGTGGGTGACCGAAGATGACACGGTCTGCATCATTGAGGTCATGAAGCTTTTCAACACGGTCAAGGCGGGGGTCAGGGGGCGTATTGCAAAGGTCTGTGCAGAGAACAGTCAGATGGTCGAGTACCAGCAGACACTCTTCCTAGTGGAAGCGGTTGAAGAGGGAGAGGGGACGTAGGAGGGGCGCCCGATGAATGGTATCTCCCGCGTCTTGGTGGCAAACAGGGGGGAAATCGCTGTCCGTGTCCTTCGGGCCTGCCGCGATCTGGGGATTGAGTCGGTTGCGGCGGTTTCCGAGGCAGACAAAGAGAGTTTGCCTGCAAAAATGGCCGACAGGGCAGTCTGCATAGGGCCACCGTCGTCCATTGAAAGCTACCTGAAGGTGGACACCATCATCGCGGCTGCCCTTGGGACAGGTTGCGATGCCGTACACCCCGGTTATGGGTTTCTGGCAGAGCAACCCGAACTCGCTGAGACCTGCGAGGGGCAAGGTCTTATCTTTGTGGGGCCAAAGGCAGATAACATCAAAAAGATGGGAGACAAACTCCTGGCCAGAAAAATGGCGGCGACCTTGGGGATCGAGGTTATTCCGGGTTCGGAGTTGGTGCGTGACCTGGGAGATGCGGTGGAGGCCGCCCAGAGGGTAGGATATCCCCTTCTCTTAAAGGCCGTCGCCGGGGGTGGAGGGAAAGGGATGAAGATTGTCGGTCATCCAAAGGACCTTAAAACGGTCTTTCAGGAGGCCTCGGCCGAGGCACTCGGCGCCTTCGGGGATGACAGACTGTATATTGAGCACTATATCCAGAATGCACGCCACGTCGAGATTCAAGTCATGGGCGACAAATTTGGGAATGTTTTGCACCTCTTTGAGCGCGATTGTTCCCTCCAGCGCCGCTACCAGAAGATGGTTGAGGAGGCCCCATGCCCGGTAATATCGGCCGAACTCAGGGAACGGATATGCCGGGCGGCGGTGGCGATTGCGCGGCATATCGGATATGAAAACGCCGGTACGGTGGAATTCATCTTGGATCAGGATAAAGAAAGGTTCTACTTCCTTGAGATGAATACCCGGATTCAGGTGGAGCATCCAGTGACCGAGATGGTCACCGGCCTTGATCTGGTCAAGGAGCAATTCAGGATTGCATCCGGAGATCCTTTGAGTTTCTCTCAAGAATCGGTACAACTGACCGGGCACGCCATCGAGTGCCGTATCAATGCGGAATCGCCAGATAGGAATTTTGCACCGTGTCCGGGCAGAATTGAAAACTGGCGGCAACCCCAAGGGACAGGGGTTCGGGTTGATACCCACTGTTACCCGGGGTATCTTGTACCTCCTTACTACGACTCGTTGCTGGCAAAACTCATCACATCGGGGACCGACCGCAAAGAGGCCATTTGGCGGATGCACAGGGCGCTCGCTGGCTTTGTGGTTTCAGGAATAGAGACGACCATTCCCTTTCATCGTTTTATCTTGGAAAACCGGGGTTATCTCAACGGGGATGTAAACACGCGCTGGTTAGAGGATAGCCTGATAAAGGAGTATGAAAGAAATGAAGGAGATTAGCTTTGTAGACACAACTCTGAGAGACGGACACCAGAGTCTCTGGGCAACGCGGATGCGGACGGCCCATATGATGCCCATTGCCCCCGTAATGGATGAGGCGGGGTTTATGGCCGTGGAACTGATGGGCACGGTCCATTTTGACGCATGTCTGCGTTATCTGCGTGAAGATCCTTGGGAGAGAATTCGTCTGATTGCCCAGGCCCTCCCAAACACCCCCCTGAGGGCATTGATTCGGAGTAAATCGCTCACCAGCTTCAATATCGTGCCTGATTCCGTGATCGATCTCTGGATAAGACGCTGTGGAGCCAATGGCATCCGGCATCTGATGATCTTTGATGCCTTGCATGACTGGAACAATCTCACGGAATCGGTGGCTGTGGCCAAGTCTGTGGGCATAAAGGTGGTGGTGCCCCTGGTATATTCCCTCAGCCCTGTTCATACCGATGAATTCTATGCACAAAAGACGGCCGAGATGATGGCCGTTTTAAGGCCTGACTACGTGATGATAAAGGATTCTATCGGCCTCTTGACACCCGAACGGGTCAAGACCCTGGTACCGACCATAAAAGAACAAATAGGAGATCTTCAACTGGAAATGCACTCACACTGTACTACAGGTCTTGCCCCCATCTGTTGTCTGGATTCCGTAAAGTACGGCGTTGAAGTAATCGATATATGTGCCTCACCGCTGGCCAATGGGCCTTCCCATCCCTCAGGGGAAAATATGATAATGAATCTCTCCCGGTTGGGCTATGTTCCAAGAGTCAATAAGGACTCGGTAAAGGCCATTTCGGAGCACTTCAGATATATTGCCAGGAGGGAGGGCAAACCCATGGGGGCCCCGGTCGAGTATGATGCCTTTCAGTATATTCATCAGGTGCCGGGCGGAATGATCAGTAATCTCGATTTTATGCTCTCAGAGAGAGGGATGGAACATCGAATGGAGGAGGTCCTGGAAGAGGTCAGTGTGATACGAGAGGAGTGGGGATATCCCGTCATGATAACGCCCTTTTCTCAACTCGTGGGCACCCAGGCGGTGCTAAACGTCTTGCTGGGCGAGCGGTATAAGGTGGCCACGCAAGAGGCCATCAGATACCTCCTGGGCCACTATGGCAAGCCACCCGCTCCGGTGGATCAGGACGTCTTGGATAAGATAACCGGTTTGCCCGAGGCCAGGGGCCTTTTGGACTGGGAGCAACCGCAACCCTCCATCGAAGAGCTGCGGAAAGATGTGGGACGCCCCGGGATTTCAGACGATGAACTCCTCCTCAGGGTCTTATTCCCGGAGGAGCATGTGGAGGCCACCATCGCGTCAGGCCCGATCAATACCAGCTACCCCAGTGGACACAAACCGGTGATGGCCTTGATTCAGGAATTGACGAAGCAGAAGGATTCTTTGTATATTGATATTCAGAAAAAGAACTTTTCTTTGACGCTCAGCTGAACCTAGCGAGCTTCACGATGTCATATGGAGGCATGTGGGAAAAAGTAGACCCCACGCTACGGCTTTACCCCTCTTTTTTGAGATGTTACCCAGGGGTCTTGATGTCGAATGCCTTTTGAGATAAAGGAGGTACAAAAATGAAAGAGGTTGTTATTGCCAGTGCAGTCCGAACTCCCATTGGTGCCTATTGTGGCATGTTGAAAGATATTCCTGTGGAGAGGCTTGCGGCCATTGTTCTCAATGCGGCCGTCGAAAAGGCGAACATAAGACCTGAAGAGGTGGATGACGTTATCCTGGGGCAATCCTTCGCAAATGGCGAATCCCCCAACATCGGCCGTCTGGCCCTTCTGGAAGCCGGTTGGCCGATCCATGTGCCGGGGCTCACGCTGGACAGGCGTTGCTGCTCAGGTCTCCAGTCGATCTGGTCAGCAGCCATGGAGATACAGACAGAAAACGCCGAGATTGTTGTGGCCGGTGGCGTAGATAGCATGAGCCGTAGCGAGTTTTACATCCCCGGTGAGTTTATCAAATGGGGAGTCGGAGGAAAGATGGACTCAAAGTGGGGCTTCTTCCCCAGGCATCATGGCAGTCTCTCCCTCTGGGGATTGCCTCTGTACGACAGAATCCAGCGTGGCAGACCCATGCATCAACCCGTAGACAGATTTGGGGAACTCAACTCCATGATGACGTGGGCAGAGACAGCGGCAAAGGAGGAGGGAATAAGCCGGGAAGAGGCTGACAGATGGGCCTTTCGGTCGCATCAGAGGGCGATCGCTGCCATAGATACAGGCAAATTCAAGGAGGAAATCGTGCCGGTCTCCATCAAACAAAAAAAGGGTGATGTGGTCATGGATATGGATGAAACACCCCGCAGGGACACCACTTTGGAGAGACTGGCTACACTTCGAACCCTGTATCCCGATGGGGTCTGTACCGCAGGCAATTCCTCCAGTGAAAATGACGGTGCCGCCGCCCTGGTCTTGTGTACTCCTGGCAAGGCCTCTGAACACCAGGCAAAGCCCATGGCCTATCTGAAGTCGTTTGCTGTGGCGGCGGCAGACCCAACGCTTACCTATCCTGCGGTCCCCGAGGCCGTTAACAAGGCACTGGACAAGGCGGGGCTGGCGATCGAACAGATGGATCTTAT
The DNA here is from genome assembly GCA_964639275.1 of uncultured Desulfobacteraceae bacterium. GTDB lineage: Bacteria > Desulfobacterota > DSM-4660 > Desulfatiglandales > Desulfatiglandaceae > CAZXCQ01. The sequence continues at coordinate 9,381 of CAZXCQ010000161.1, forward strand.
TGAAATCCAGGAGGCCTTTGCCGTCCAGACACTGGCAGATGCCAGATTGATGGGGATCAATGAGGAAGATCTTGAAAAGAAGGTCAACGTGAACGGTTCGGGTATTTCCCTCGGGCATCCTATCGGCGCCACGGGATCCATGAGACTGACGACACTCGTTCACGAGATGGTACGACGCAATGCCAGTTACGGGCTTTTGACAATCTGTGGGGGCGGCGGACTGGGGATCTGCGCCATTCTGGAAAGGAAATAGGCAAAACAGAGAGGAGGTGAAAAACGTAAGGCTGGAGATATCACTGTTTTGTTTCGTGCCGATAACCTTTTAACTATAAGGAGGTGGACAGACATGAAAGCAATCAGAACGATAGGGGTGGTTGTGGCTGCATTGGCCTTATTTGGTTTTTTTCCGGGACAGACCCATAAGGCCCACGCCAAAGACAAATGCGTCGTACGGGTTGCGCAACAGTATGGTCTCTGGTGTGCCATCAACACCATCGTTGTCAAGAAAAAACTGATCCAGAAGTACGCGCCGGGATGCGAGGTGGTGGAGAGCCGGTTTGCCTCGGGGGCCGATATCAGGAGCGCGCTGATTGCAGGCCGTCTGGATGTGGGGATATCCGGGTTTGCCCCCTTTATCAAGGGCTGGAGCAAAGGGGCCCCTACCAAGACATGCGATGTGATGACCGCTTATAAACACGAGCTGGTAACCTATCACAAAGATGTCAAGGATATCCACGATTTCGTCAAGCTGGCCAAATCCAAACCGGGATTTAAGATCGGGGCCCCGGCACCGGGAAGTTCCAATCACATCGCCTTGCAATGGTATCTAAAGATAAACGGTTATGACCCCAAGACACTGGATACCTATATCGTAAAGATGAAACACCCCATTTCCTATCAATCCCTCATAAAACAACAGGTCGATGCCCACATCACAAGCCCTCCCTTTGCGGTGCTGGAAAAGGAGAAGGGGATGAAATCGATTGCTGCGCTTTGGCCCAACCCGGGCGGGTGGATGCCCAATGCACAGGTGGTGGTCAATACCAAGTGGGCCGAAGAGAACCCGAAGGTCTATCAGGCCGTGGTAAAGGCATATAATGAGGCCGCCAAGTGGGCGAGTGAGCACCCCAGGGAGGCGGCTAAACTCCTGGCACCCACCCTCAAGATGTCGCTTGATGAGACCATGAAGCAGATGGAGACCGAGGTGCGTTATGACGTATCGGAATACGATATTGAAAAACAGCTGCTCAGGTACGCCGACTTTATGTACGAAGTGGGTCTGATCAAAAAGAAGCCGAAAAAACTGAGCGACTTTGCCATGATCGAGCTCGTTGAAGCGGGCCATTGATGACGGTGTCATAAATGCCGGGGGAATGGAGATGCGTCTCTGTTTCCCCGGTCCTTGCGCACTTGATACAGGGGTATCACTTTAGCCTTCTAAGAATTGGGACTTGGAGAGAACCCCCATTGCCCGGGTTTCAAGAAGCTAAATTGATACATGCAGGGGCTTTTGGAGGGGATGACTGCAACTAGACGAATAACGAATAGCGAACCGTAGAATATCGAACAAGGAATGTCGAATATCGAAGTGAGGGACTGGATTCCGGGTCGCGTTTTACTTGCCCGGAATGACGATGGGATCAAAGCAAGGAGTGGGTAAACGGTGTCTACCAGCAGCGTAAAGCTCAGTGTCACTAACTTGTCCAAACGCTATGTGGAGCCCCCTGTCCAGGCGCTGAAAGATGTCAGCTTTGATGTCAATGACGAGGATTTTCTCTGTATCATCGGCCCGTCAGGATGCGGGAAATCAACCACCTTGAGGCTGATTGCCGGGTTTGAGGAACCAACAGAGGGGACGGTGCTTCTGGATGGAGACAGGGTGAGGGAACCCGGGCCGGACCGGGCCATGGTTTTTCAGGATCTGAACCAGCTTTTTCCCTGGAAGACAACGCTAAAGAATGTTGTCTACCCCCTCAAGGTCAACCAGCTCTACTCGGATAATCAAAACAGGATGGCGGTGGCAAAGAAATTTCTCAGGATGGTGGGGCTTGACGAGAACTTTGACACGGCGTTTCCCCACCAGCTTTCAGGGGGGATGAAGCAGCGGGTGGCCATTGCCAGGGCGCTTGCCTTGGACCCAAAGGTCCTTCTGATGGATGAACCATTTGGCAGCATTGACGCCCAGACCCGGACCGGCCTCCAGGTCGAACTGCTAAAGATCTGGGAGGAGACCCAGAAGACCATTCTCTTTGTTACACACAATATTGAAGAGGCCATTCTGCTCGGCACACGAATCCTTGTCCTGGGCACCAACCCCGGCAGGGTGCTTCAGATATTCGATAATCCCCTCCCGCAACCCCGGGTCGCCACTGATCCCAATTTCGGGGAATTCTGGGAGACGCTTTATAACCTTTTAAAACAGTAGACCGGGCGTACTTTGACCAGAATCTCCTTTTTTAGAAAGACCATTTACCAGGCCATCTTCCTGTTGGTCGTACTCGGGGTCTGGGCCTATTTTGTGAGACACCAGGCCAGTGAAATGACCATGCCGCCGCCCTGGGCCGTTGGGAAGATGTTTTTTAAATTCCTCATCACCGGGGAGCTGCTCTACAAGCTCTACCACACGGTCCTGGCCATCCTGGTGGGACTCGCCGCCTCCATTGTTATTGCAACGGTAATGACGACCGCGGCGCTCCTTTTCACCCGTGCTGCCTATATTGTGGAGGTCCTGACCTCTATCATGCATCCCATGCCGTCGGTGGCCATGATCCCCCTGGTCATCGTGTGGATCGGGATCGGTTTCCCGGGGGTTGTGGCCTTGACCATCAACTCCTGTCTGTGGCCGATCCTCCTGAATTCCTACACCGGGTTTCGGGCCGTCCATGTGACCTATATGGAGGTGGGGCGAAACGTGGGGCTCAGGAAATTCAGGCTGATCGGTTCGGTGATGATCCCCTCGGCCCTCCCCTATCTCCTGGCAGGCCTCAAGGTGGCATGGGCCAGGAGCTGGAGAACCGTCGTGGCAGCGGAAATGGTATTTGGGACGACCACCGCCTCAGAAGGGATCGGGTGGTTTATCTTTGAGGCGCTACAGTATGTAAATTTTGGCCAGATACTCTCAGGGATATTTGTCATCATTATCTTCGGGATCGTGATGGAAAGGGGTGTTTTCGAGACCATCGAAAAAAAGACGGTCATCAAGTGGGGGATGTCGAAATAGGGGAGAAGAGTCAGGTATGAGCCGGCAGGAACAGACCACTGCTATTTCTCAAAGACCGGCGCCACGGAGATTGTGGGAATGGATAACGGGTAAGACGGCCACGCAACTCTGCGGGCTGTTGTGTATTGTCATCATCTGGGAGGTTGTCTTCCGGATGGGGGTCGTCAGTGAACTCCTGTTTCCTTCTCCCGTGGATGTCCTTTTCCAATTCTGGCATAGCGCGGGTAATCTCTGCATGCGTGTGGGTGTCACGCTGAGCTATATCGTCTATGCCATTGCCATTTCGCTTTTTCTGAGTCTGATTCTCACATTTCTCTCCATGCGCTCACAGATCGTGGCCAGCATTATGGAGATGATCCTGGCCATGATGCACCCCCTTCCATCGGTAGCCCTTCTCCCCCTCCTGATCATCTGGTTTGGTCTGGGCTCGTTTTCTTTGCTGATTGTGGTGCTCAACTCTGCCCTCTGGCCGATCTTTCTAAATGCCTATACCGGTTTTCGGACGGTGCATCAGACCTATGTGGAGGTGGGCAGAAACATCGGCCTCAAGGGACTCAAGCTTTTCTGGCATGTGGTCCTCCCATCGGCCCTCCCTTATCTGATCACCGGTTTTGAGATATCGTGGGCCAGGAGCTGGCGGGCAGCGATCGCGGTGGAACTGGTCTTTGGGGCGGCCACCACCGCGGGGGGAATCGGATGGACCATCTATATGTCCTACTTTGATATGGAGACACCCCTCATGATCGCCGCAATCTTCACCATCGCGGCAGTCGGGGTCCTTGCGGAAAAACTGGGGATGGAGACCCTGGAGGACAAGACCATTCTCAGATGGGGTATGATCCAGAAGACCGAGACCATGGGGGCCCAGTAGCGTCCACCCACCTTCGCAGGCAAATCCCTCAGGCAATCAACAGGTCCCGCCAAATGCTGTCTAATTGCAGTGGTGTTTCCCTGGCGCAAGGCGTAGTGATATACAGCAGATGAACGAAACCGCCCAGCGGTAGTTTTGTTGCGCGCCGCTCCTGACTCAAACGATGATTTATGGTCAACAACAACACGTTACAATTCATAAATCAAGATGTTAGCCCGCATTATCATTTTCCTCTTGACAAATTATATTTTATACATTATACAAAATACAAAACAGCCTTTTTGAAGGTATACCTCAGGCATTTTTTGGAGCAAAAGATACGGTTTGGTTCCTTACTACACAGTCCAAAGTTCTTCTAAGTAATTGACATCATTAGGATCAAGAATTATGTGCTGTCATTCCGGCGAAAGCCATTCGGCTCCGAACTCATGGCCGGGGGGCCGGAATCCAGAATATTATCAATATCTTATGACTTCTGGATGCCCCCGTATCGGGTACGGGGCAGGCTTATCAAGTCCGGCATGACGAGAGAACTTTGGACTCTCAAGTTCCTTAAAAAGCTATTATTATTCGAATAAGTAGATAGCTACAGTCGCGGGAAGGCAGGCCATCTTTAGAGCGTATGTAAGGGGGACGGCTCATATGGAGGTGCTATTCGATCGGCCCAACCTTAGGGATCAGATCTACGATGTCCTAAAAGAGCTCATCATCACCGGGAAGATCAAGACCGGCGAGAAGATCAATGAGGAGGATATCGCCGCAACCCTGAAGGTGAGCCGAACACCCATTCGAGAGACACTGGTCCGGTTGGAACGTGAGGGAATCGTTGAGATCACACCCAGAAAAGGGGCCCATGTGGTCTCCATATCCAAAAAAAAGATCATGGATATCATGAGGGTGAGAGCCGTTTTGGAAGGCCTGGTCACACGCCTGGCGGTGGAGAAGATGACCGATGATTTACTGGATAAACTCAAGAAGACTTTGAAAGTGCAGGAGGCTGTTGTCAGGGCGGCCAAGAGTGAAAAACGCCTCTTAAAAGCTGCGGATGTGGATGCCGAGCTGCATGCCCTTCTACTGGAAGGGTGTGACAATGAGTTGGCAAAGAACATGAT
>CAZXCQ010000162.1:0-14528 GCA_964639275.1 uncultured Desulfobacteraceae bacterium
GGGCGAGATCTATATCCATGGCCGGTGCGTCAACAATGTCAAGCCGCAAAAACGGAGGATACGCATGGTCTTTCAGGGCAATGCCCTCTGGCCTCATATGCGGGTCTTTCATAAAAATCTCTGTAGCAATCTGGGTTTTGCCAGTAAGCTCCGTGGGCAATCGCCCCGGGCCATAGAAGATAAGGTCAACAGCATTGCTTGGCGTCTCGGAATCGGAAAAAATCTCTATAAGCGCAAGCCAGAACAGCTATCAGCAGGCCAGGAACAGATTGTCGGGATCGGAAGGGCCATGACCATTAAGGGCCAGATCCTTCTTCTTGATGAGCCCCTGTCCAATGTGGACCCACAACAGCGTATGGCCCTGAGGCGTGAGCTAAAGTACTATCACATGGAGACCGGGGCTACATCTCTGTACGTCAGCCACAATCTGCCCGAGGCCTTTTCCCTGGCCGATAGGGTCGCCATCATGCGTGAGGGAAAAATCGTCCAGATCGATGTACCATCGAGGATCCGAAGCCGTCCTGCCAACGAGTTTGTAAGAGATTTTCTCCAGTGTTTTGAGATTTAACCACACCACAAGATATCATTCAATCCTGGATTTCCAACCCAAGACCTGCCAGGGGATTATGTCATCCCAACTGCGTTTTCATGAAATATTACATGAAATATGTTTGACTCTAAGGCCTTTTTTGGATATGGATCAAAGGGGTCGCTTGACACCACATGCTTGAAAAGGGGGTTAAAATGACAGAGGTGGCCAGACTCTTCAGATCGGGGAGAATCGGGGGGCTGGAGCTGGAAAACAGGATCATCATGGCCCCCGTGGGCACAGGCTCCCATGATCCGGAGGGCTTTATACAGGATAGGACCATCGACTTCTATGTTGAAAGGGCCAAAGGGGGTGTCGGGCTGATCATCGGTCAGGCCAGCCAGGCAATGCGCATCGGCCGGGCGCCGGGGAGATCCGGGGCGTGGCACGACAGGTTTATACCAGGTCTATCCAGGCTGTCAAACGCAGTGCACGAACATGGCGGCAAGATCGCCTGGCAGGTCATCTATCATGGAAAGCTCCTCACCCAGTGGCTCGATCAAATCCCCCGGCCGTGGGAAACCAGGGTCCTGGGTCCCTCCGCCATCCCGTGGGCAAAAACGGGAAAGGCCCCGGAAGAGGCCACCCGGCAAGACATCGAATACCTGATCGATGAATGGTCGGAGGCCGCAAGGAGAATAAGAGATGCCGGATTCGACGCAGTGGAGATCCACGGCGCCCATGGTTACAGTGTTACCCAGTGGCTTTCGCCAAGAGACAACAAACGGAGCGATGAATATGGCGGCAGCCCTGAGAACAGGGCCAGATTTGCCTGTGAATTGATCTCGCGGGTCAGGGAAAAGGTGGGGCCGGATTTCCCTGTCATCTTCCGTTTTAGCGGGAGCGACTTTATGCCGGGCGGCATAACCGTTGAACACTCTGTTATCCAGGCACCTCTGTTTGTACGGGCAGGCGCCGATGCCTTACACGTCTCCGCAGGGGAAGCGGAGACCACCCAGTGGTTGTTCCCCAGTTATCTTTTCCCCGATGGGGCCAATGTACACCTTGCCGAAGCCATAAAAAAGGTGGTTGACGTCCCTGTCATCACGGTGGGCAAGATCTCGGATGTGCAACTCGCCGCCAAGATCCTCGAGGAGGGAAAGGCCGATTTCATCGCCATGGGCCGGGCCCTGCTTGCCGACCCTCAGCTACCCAACAAGGCAAGGAACGGGCGAATTGAAGATATCCGTCGATGCATCTATTGCAATAACTGCCTGAACCGCCCGGCCTGGCCCAAACACATGCAGGACCTGGGTCGGACTTGCACTGTAAACCCGGGGGCCCTCAGGGAGAGAGGTTTTATTCTCAAGCCTACCCTGTCACCCAGGAGGATCATGGTGGTGGGCGGGGGGCCTTCCGGTATGGAGGCGGCCAGGGTCCTGGCAGAGCGCGGTCATCGGGTTTCGCTTTACGAAAGAGACGACAAGCTTGGGGGACAGCTTAATATCGCGGCGCTTCAGCCCCACAAGGAGGCCTACCGCAGTCTGGTGGAATACCAGATCAGGGGCCTCGAGAAGGCCGGTGTGCAGCCGATTCTAAACACCCAGGTCACGGTTGAGATGGTCAAAACGGTCAAACCGGACCTGGTTGTGGTGGCGACCGGCGCGAAACCCAGAGTCCTCCCTGTGCCGGGGGCCACCGGGAAGAATGTGGTTCAGGCCAATGATGTGATCATGGGCAGGGCAGAGGTGGGGGACAGGGTGGTGGTTTCCGGCGGGCGTTTGATTGGCATGGAGGTTGCCCTTCAGCTCGCCGGGCAGGGAAAACGGGTGGCCTTATCCACCCTTCATCTCTTGGGGGAAAACGGCCTACCGCTTGAAAAGAACCTCTACCGGGAACTCAGAGACAGGCTCTTCGACAGGGGAGTCCAGGTTTTCGAACATGCGCCCGTTGTGGAAATAAGGGAAGAGGGTGTCTTTATCGATTTCCACAAGGATCTCGTGTTCATCAGGGCGGATACGGTGGTCCTTGCGGTGGGCGCTGCACCCGATGACCGGCTTTCAGCACCGTTAAAAAGAGCGGGGTATCTGGTCTACACCATCGGTGATTGCGTGGAGGCCCGGGATGCCATGCAGGCGATCAGAGAGGGTGCAGAGCTGGGGCGTGAAATAGAATGACAGGACAATTCGGTATGACTCGTCAAAGGAGAAAGACATGAAGACCAAAGCAGCGGTTCTATACGAGTATGGGAAGGCCCTGGTCATCGATGAACTGGAGCTTGCCGGCCCAAAGGAAAAGGAGGTCCTGATCAAGAACAAGGCGGCGGGTCTCTGCCACACGGATCTATCGATTATAAATGGCGTCCTGCGTATGCCCCCGCTTCCCTGTGTACCCGGCCACGAAGGGGCCGGGGTTGTTCAGGAAGTGGGGCCGGGGGTGAGCAGGGTAAAGGTCGGCGACCCCGTCCTTCTGATGTGGGTCCCTGTCTGCGGTCAGTGCTACTACTGCCTGCGGAGGCAGACCTACTTGTGCGCGGAAAAGGATAAGACCCGAAGCGGCACCATGCTGGACGGGACCTGCCGATTAAAAAAAGGGGGCCGGGATATCCATTCGACGCTGGGAGTCGGGTGTTTTAGCGAATACAATGTGGTCAGTGAACGGAGTGTCCTCCCCATTGACCCCGCTATTCCCTTTGACCTGGCTGCGATCGTGGGTTGTGGCGTAATCACAGGGGTGGGAGCGGTCATAAATAAGGCTAGGGTGAAGCCGGGAAGCTCGGTGGCCGTGGTGGGCGTTGGGGGCGTTGGACTCAATGTGATCCAGGGGGCGGTGCTGGCCAATGCCACGAAGATTGTGGCTATTGATATCCTGGACAGCAAACTCGAACTGGCCAGGGTTTTCGGAGCCACCCATGTGATCAACGCCTCAAAGGAAGATCCCCTTGAAAGGGTCATGGAAATCACCTGGGGGATCGGGGCGGATTATGCCTTTGAGGTTGTAGGGACCGAAGAGGCCGCCCTGACCGCCTATAGCCTCATCCGAAGGGGGGGGAGTCTGGTGGTCCTGGGGGTTTCGGGTATGGATGCCAAGCTCACCATTCCCCTTGTGGAAATTCCGGGTATGGAGAAGAACATCCTCGGGTGTAATTATGGGTCCGGGGACAGCCGCACCGATCTCATAACCCTGCTTGAACTTTACAGGGCCGGTCGGATTCATCTGGAACAGTTGATCACCAAACGGTATCGGCTGGAGGAGATCAATATGGGTTTTGTGGATTTGGAGGCAGGGAGAAACATCCGTGGGGTGGTTATTTATCCCTAGAAACAAGTCTCGATTATCTTCTTCCCTGTTTGCACCATCTGCCGAGCTGAGAGGTTTTGAATATCACCAGAGACCAAGGAGGATAACATGGAAGTCATTGAGGCGATTTGCAACAGAAGGAGTGTCCGCAGTTTCAAATCAGACCCCGTACCAAGAGAGGTCCTGGAGGATCTCCTGGAGGTCTGCCGATGGGCACCCAACGCCAGCAACACACAACCCTGGGAATTTGCCGTTTTGGGAGGCAAGGTGCTTGAAGAGGTCAAAGATCGACTGGTGGAGAAAGTAAAGGCAGAATGGGACAATACCCGGGGGGGTTTTAGAAGCACAAACCCGGACATTCCATTTCCTGACCTGCCCGAACCCTACCTCAACCGGTCCTTGGCCCTCAGGGCCCAAATTGACACTCACCAGTTCCCCCCGGGGACAGAGGATTTGCAGAAAAAAAGACACAGCTATCTCCTTTATGGATCGCGGTTCTACGGTGCACCCAACGCCATCATACTTTACACAGAAAGGTCCATATGCCCAAAGGCCATTCTGGATATAGGGATTATGGCCCAGACCATCGCTATTGCCGCTCTAAACTACGGTCTGGGGACCTGTCTGACATCCATGGTGGTATTCTGGCCTGAAATCTACAGAGACCTGCTTGGCATTTCCAAATCAAAGCTTATCGCCCTGGGCATAGCCATCGGCTACCCGGATGAGGAGGCCCTGGTGAACACATTCAAACGGACGCGCGAGCCGCTCGATGCCTACACGCATTGGCACGGAATCTGATGGGGGATAAGACGGATTTTTGTCTTGACAAGAAAATTTTTTCTATCTTATATTACATACGAAATTTCATGATAAATGCTTCCAGCTGGGGCATAAGATCCTTTCAAGTCCAGAGTCTTACCGTTTCGGACGGCAGTGCAGTAAAAAGCCCATCCGCGGTGTTGTTCTTTATTTCTTGTTTTTGAGACCCTTGCAAGCCGGGTTTTCAAGAAAACAGCCGGTCACAGTAAGGTCATTTGCTACACCGTTTATCTTATGACGTTAGTCAGGAGAGGTCATCGTTATTTTATTAACAAAACACAAAAAAGGAGGGAAAAGATGAAAACAATGAAAACACGCAGATCGATCGGTTCATTGACTTCCACTCTAGGGGTTCTGTTAATGACCTTGGCCATGGTCATGATTTTTTTGGGGACGGTGAGTTTAGCCCAGGCCCAGGATGAGTTCAAGTATGGAGCTGTGATGCCGGTGACGGGCCCCATCCCGCAGTACGGTGAGTATTTTATTCGCGGCAGCCAATTGGCCCTGGAAGACCTGGAGAAGAGCGGTTGGATCGATGGCAAGAAGATCCGTATCGTGCTGGAAGACGGAAAGGCTGATCCAAAGATTTCTCTGGCGGCCATGAACAAGCTGGTCAGCATTGATAAGGTCCCCATTGTAGAGACCCTGGTATCCCCTGTGGTGCTGTCCACAGGCCCCGTCGCTCAGAAAAATGGCGTGGTCCTGGTAAACACCGCCGGACAGAACCCCAACATCCGGAAGCTCGGCAACTTCATCTTCAGTTTGAATCCCCTCGCCGATTCCGTGATGGCGGAGACGGTCAAATACGCTGCCAAGGGGATGAGAGCGAAGACGGTAGCCATTATTCACGTCAACAACGATTACGGCCGTGGGGTTGCAGCGACCTTTAAGAAAATTTTCGAAGAGAAATACGGTGGAAAGGTGGTTGCCACCGAGATCATTGACATGGGTGAGACAGATTTCTCCACACACCTGGCCAAGGTCAAGTTTGCTAACGCCGACATGATCTTCATGGTTGCCCATGAAGCCGAGCTGGGGTATGCCCTCAAAAAGGCCAAGCAGATGGGGTTGAAAACGCCTTTCCTATGCACTCCGGGAATGATTGCCCCCATGACCCTCGAGATTGCCGGCGATGCTGCAGAGGGCGTTAGGGGCCCATTTTACGTTTATGACCCCTATAACGGCACAGAGCTTATGAAGTCCTTTGGGAGGCGGTACAACGAGCGCTTCGGCGTTTTGCCCAGCGCCTATCCAGCCTACTCATACGACTCTGTGATGCTTTACGCCGCAGCCCTTAAGAGCGGCGCCAGGACAGGTGAAGAGATCAGAGACTACTACTATTCCTTGAAGGACTATGAGGGTGTATCCGGGCCTGTAAGCTTTGATAAGGACGGGATCAACCTGACGCCACCGGCAATCCGCGAGGTCCGCGGCGGCAGAGAGGTCGATGTGAAATGGAAATGAGAAGCTTTTGAGGTTGAGGATCCTTGGGCCGCAGATTACCTCTGCGGCCCCATAACCGCACAGAACGGATGAAGTTCTTTGGCCTGCGGCACAAGGAGCGCTTCGGCGTTCTGCCCGGTAGCCCCGCAGATCGTTCGTACAATTCGGTTAAGCTTTACGCCGCGGCTCTGAGGAACAGCGCCAGCACACCCGCACGGATCAGAGGCTTCTCCTATTCCTTGAAGGAGTTTGATGGTGTATGTGGGCCCGTGACCTTTGATAAGGACGGGATCACTGTGAAGAGGCCTGTAGTTCGTGATTGGGGTGGTCAGTCCGGTTTGATCAAATAAGGAACTTCCGGGGGATATTCATGGCCTACTGGCTCTTTCTTCAACTACTGCTTAACGGGATTGTGACGGGAAGCCTCTATGCCTTGTTGGGGATCAGCTTTACGGCAATCTTTGCCCCCACGAAAATCTTCCATTTCATGCACGCCAGCGTCTATCTCTATGCCGGCTATTTTTTGTACCAGTTTGCGATGGGATGGGGATGCCCGCTGTCTGTCTCCATTGCCGTGGCCGTGTTGCTGGCGGGGATTCTGGGTGTCTTGACCGAATGGGTGATCTACGCCCCCCTGCGGAGGATCGGCGCCGGCATGATGGAAATGCTCCTGAGTTCCTTCGGGGGCTACGTGGTGCTCCGGAACGTGATTCTACTGATCTGGAAGAGTGACCCAAGGAACATCCAGATTCCTGAGGTCTTGCATAACGGGATCCCCATCGGGCTTCTCACCTTTACACCCTTGGATGTTATTGCAGTGATAACCTCTGGAGGCGCCATTGCGGGCGTGATCATTTTCATGCGTCGTACAAAACTCGGGAAGGCCATGCGTGCCGTGGAGAACGACCCTGAGGGGGCGACGATCACGGGCATCCCCACCGAGCGGGTCCGGTTGGCCAGTTTTTTTCTTGGGTCGATCTTGGTGGCGGGTGCGGCGATCTTCCACGTGCTGGACAAGGGCCTACAGCCGACCATTGGTGTCGATGCTGTCCTTGTGGCTACGGTGGCCATGATTGTGGGAGGGATGGGTTCGTATGGCGGTGCGGCCCTGGCCGGGCTTATGTTGGGTGTGGTGGAAAATATCGGGATCTGGCAGATCCCTTCGGAGTGGAAAAGCACTATCACCTTTGCCGTTTTGGTGGTGTTTATCCTGCTGCGGCCCAGGGGCTTTTTTGGCTACCGCACGACCCGGTATCAGGAGTAGCGTGTGAATTATCTTCTCTATGTCATCAGCCTGATTGCGGTCTATGGGATTCTGACTGCTGCGTTGAACCTGGCCGTGGGCTGCACGGGTATCCTGTCTCTGGCACAGGCCGCCTTTATGGGGATCGGGGCCTATTCCGCCGGCATTCTGCTCACGGAATGGGGCCTCAATTTTTTTTATGCGCTCCCCGTGGGCATGGTCGTGGCCGGTCTTACGGGCGCGGGCCTGGCCTGGGCCACACTCCGTCTAAAAGGGGAGTATTATGTGATCGCCTCTTTTGGCTTTCAGATCATCATATACTACATCCTCCTCAACTGGATCAGTCTCACGAAAGGGCCCTTTGGTATTCGTGAAATTCCCCCCCCACAAATCTTTGGGTTTCATTTTTCGAGTCCGCTTAGATATGCCATCTTTACGCTGGGGTTCCTGGCCATTTGCCTGTGGGTCGCCTGGCGCCTGGGGGAGTCGCCTTACGGTAAGGTCCTCCGGGCCATCCGGGAGGACGACGTCGCGGCGGCCTCTATCGGTAAAGACGTAAACCGTTATAAGATCGCTATATTCACGGTAAGCGCCATGCTCGCCAGTATCGGCGGCGCGCTCTATGCATGCCTGATCACCTATATTGATCCCTTTACTTTTACTATCCACGAATCAATTTTTATTCTGGCGCTGGTCATTATCGGAGGGGCCGGAAATGTTTATGGGTCGCTGGTGGGGGCCGCGGTTCTGATCTCTATACCCGAGATGCTCCGCTTTTTTGATGTTCCAACCACGGTGGCCTCTCCCATCCGGGAAATCCTTTACGGGGTCCTCATGATCATTTTTCTCCGTTTTCGTCCCAAGGGGTTAATACCAGAACGAATCACCCGGGGGGTAATGCGTTGATGGACCGCACGGGGCAGTTTTTTATGGTGCAGAGGTTGTCAAAGGCCTTTGGAGGGCTTCAAGCGGTCAACAATGTGACCTTTGGTGTGGAAAAAGGGAGCCTCACCAGCCTCATCGGGCCTAACGGGGCCGGGAAGACCACCGTGTTTGATCTCATTTCTGTCTTCCTTACCGCGGACGAGGGTCAAATCACGTTCAAAGGCCAGGAATTGACCAAGCGCAGGCCCCATGAGATCGTTTCTCTGGGAATGGCTCGAAGCTTCCAGCACCTGGGTCTCTTTTATCAACTGTCTGTCTGGGATAATGTCTTCCTTGCCATACCGGACAAACGGCGGGAGCGTCTATGGGGTGTCTTTCTCCCCCGACGTATCTTGCGGATGGAAGAAAAGAACTTTGCGAAGCGAACAGAGGAAATCCTTGACTTCATGGGCCTTACCGAGAAGGCCGGAGAGCCGGTGGCCAATCTCTCCTGGGGGGATCAGAAGCTGGTTTCGATCGGTCGTCTGTTGGCTACAGATGGTGAGTTTCTCTTGCTTGACGAGCCTGCCTCGGGTCTATCCGATGAGCAGATCGACCATATCAAGTCGCTTCTCAGGGAGTTGATCTCCAGGGGAAAGACGATCTTACTCATCGACCACAATATGGAGGCCATCATGGATGTCTCGGATTGGGTGATTGTCTTAAACTTTGGTGAGATCATTGCTGAAGGAAAACCCGCAGAGATTCTTGCCAATAAGGAAGTCATTCGGGTTTACTTGGGGGTGTAGCCTTGGAAACATCAAAACACCCCCTTTTGACCGTTGACGACCTCTCAACGGGATATTCAAAAAAAATTGTCCTGGAAGGCATATCCTTTCACATCAACGAAGGGGAAAGAATAGCCATTGTGGGGCGGAACGGGGCCGGAAAGAGCACCTTACTCCTGACACTTCTCGGCGTAGTCAAGGCCTGGAAGGGGCATATCTTTTATCTGGGTGAAGACCATACCCTCTGGCCGGCAGAGCAACGCGTTCGTTCGGGAATGGCCCTGGTTCCCCAGGGGGGGCGGGTCTTTGCGAACCTGATGGTTCGAGAAAATCTCGAGCTCGGGGCCTATGTGATCGACGACCCAAAGGCTGTGGCCTCGTCTATGGAGCTTGTTTACGAAACTTTTCCGGTCCTGCGTAAACGCACGATCCAGGAGGCAGGAACCATGAGTGGGGGTGAGCGTCAGATGCTGGCCATCGGCCGCGCCATGATGTCCCAGCCAAGACTCCTGATGCTCGACGAACCCTCGTTGGGACTGGCGCCGGTTGTGGTTAAAGAACTCATGGATAAGATTCACGATTTGAGTGCGGCGTTAAAGACCACGATTCTCATCGTGGAGCAGAACGTTCGAGCGGCCTTCAAGATCGTCGAGCGCGTCTATGTGCTCAAGCTGGGGAGGATCGTCTTTGAGGAAAGACCGGAAATTCTCCTCCACGATGAACGCCTGCGGAAGGCCTATCTGGCCTGAGACCTTACGCCAATAACCAAAAACCCGTTCGCGGCTCGGCCTGGATGTGGACAATCAGGGTGGATTTATGAAGACAGCCGACAAGAATAACTCACAGAAAAGCCATGTTCCCGGGGGTGAGAGGACCCTCACCCAGAGGGTTTATGAACAGATCAAAGAGATGATGCTAAACTACGAGATCATCCCCGGCCAGAGGCTGATATTTGTCGATCTGGCCAAGCGCCTGGGCGTCAGCCGCACACCGGTCAACAATGCCCTCAGTATCCTGTCCTACGAGGGCTTTCTGGATTTTGTTCCGAACCAGGGGTATACCGTCCATCAGATTACCGAAGAAGAGGCCGAATCCCTGTACGAAATCAGGGAGATCATTGAGCTGGGGTCCATTGCAAAGGCGATTCGAAAGATGACACCTGAGAGACTGGAGAGACTGGAACAGACCAAGAGATCCTATGAAAAGGCGGTTGCGGATCAGGTGAGCAGAGGTCGGTTTGTCCTTGATCAGGAGTTTCACGCCTGCCATGTCCAGCTCTCCGGGAACCTCTATCTGGCAGAGTATTTCAGGGAGGTCTACCAACGGATTTTTCTGCGTCACCGCATTGAAGGCCTGCGTGCAGACCGGGCCCAGGCGGTTGTCACCGAGCATGACGAGATATTTGAGGCGATAAAATTCAGGGATGTTGAAAGGGCAAAGGAATCCATAAGGGCCCACATAGAGGCAGGAAAACATTACATATTTTCTGTCATATTTGGGAAAATGAGGTGATCAATCTGTATATGACGAGAGATCCCAAACAATCCGTGGCCGGGTATCTGGCGGACCTAACGGCCACAATTGGTGGAACAACTCCCTCAGACGAGGACCGTCTTCTTGTTCGCCTACATATGCTGGATGCTGTGGCATGCGCCTTTATCGGGTCCAGAGGCCGGGTCTTTGAGGAAATGATTAGGTTGGGCACCCGGACAAAGGAAGGGTGTCCCTGGCCTGGGAGCGGTCCGGAGAGAACACGTCCGGAAGACGCGGGCATGATCTGGGCCTTTGCCGTTCATGCCCCGGTGTTCGATGACGGCAGCCGGGAAGGGGCCTGCCATCCTTCGGCGGTGGTCATGCCCACGGTTATTGCCCTTTCACGGGATAAATCCTGGGACCTTGTTGATCGGGCCGTTATTGCCGGCTATGATGTCATGGTGAGGCTGGCCCGGGGCGGCAACCCCGCACTGGCCCAAAGGGGATTTCACCCCGCATCGATCACGGCCCCTTTCGGAGCGGCGGCCACTGCATCGGTCCTTTTGGGGTATGATAGGGCAAAGACCCAAAATGCCCTGTGTCTGGCCGCACTGGGAAGTGCCGGTCTTATGTCCGCCTTCAAGAGGGGTCAAACCCAGCCCCTTCAGGTGGCCTGGGCCGTTCGAAACGGCATGAGTGCGGCCGTGGTGGCCGGGGCCGGGCACCCGGGATATGATCGAATCATTGAGGAAGGGTTTTATCCCGCCTATCTGGGGCGTTCCCCCGAGCCTCCGGTGGATCATCCCCTCAGCCGGAAATATGCGATCAAGGGAAGCTATCTCAGGGCCTATCCGGGGTGCCGGCATATGCATCCCTCGATCGACGCCCTGGGTAAGATCCTGGGCGAGCATCAGGTGACCGCCGACGAGATCCAGGGCATCCGTGCCCGGACCTACCGGATGGTCATTGAAACCGAAATCCATGATCTCAAAAACCGGGGGGATGCCTATTTCAATTTGCCATACGCCCTGGCCGCAAGGCTGGTGCTTGGCAGAAGCGATTATGATACGTTCGATGAGAGACATTTTGAAAACAGAAAGATCATCTCGTTGATGAAGAGGGTGGAGGTGTCTCTGGATCTCGAGGTAGAGGGTCGTTATCCCCATCAGAGAGGGAGCATCGTTGAAATAACCGACACGACGGGACACACCTTTTCCGCAAGGGTGGACTATCCCTGGGGAGAACCGGAGAACCCCCTCTCCGCCTCCGCTGTTGTGGAAAAATTCAGGAACGCGGCCGCCCCCTTTCTCTCAAAGAAGTCCATGGCCGCCATAGAGCAAATCCTGGATGTTTCCGATCTTACAGAGACGCCCGCGAAGGCCCTGGAGGCCGTGAGCGAAAAGGTCGAATAATGGCCTCAAAAAGGAATCCATCAATGGAAGAGGAAGCGTGGCAGAGGACTTTAGAGTCCGACTACAGGGTAAGGGGGAGACGAAAACCCCTTTTTAAGACCGATTCCAACATCGAAGTAAAGGAGGTCTATTCTCAGGGCGACCTCACGGACGCGGGTTTCGACCCGGAGAAAGATCTTGGATTACCCGGCCAGTTCCCCTATACGCGAGGCATTTACCCCGCCATGTATCGGGGCGATTTCTGGATGATGGGGCAGTACTCGGGATTCGGGAACCCTGAGGCCACCAATGAGCGGTTCAAATACCTCCTCTCAAAGGGCCAGACCGCATTGGCCCTGGCCATGGACCTTCCCACCCAGCTGGGGCTGGAATCGGATCACGAACTGGCTGACAGTGAAGTGGGAAAGGCGGGGGTTGCCATCAATACCCTGAAAGACATGGAAGCCATCTTTGACGGGATACCCCTCAATCGGGCGCGCCAGATATTTACAACGGCCAATGCCATCGGGCCTATCATGCTGGCGCTCTTTCTGGCACTGGGTGAGAAACAGGGTCTGGATCCGTCTCAATATACCGTCGTGCTGCAAAACGACATCCTCAAGGAGTATGTCGCCCGGGGCGCTTACATCTTCCCCCCTTCGCCATCGGTAAAATTTGCAATCGATGCGGTTGAATATTGCACCCGCCACCACCCGCATTTTAAGCCCATTGTGGTCTGTGGCTCCCATATGCGACAGGCCGGTGGCACAGCGGTTCATGAAATCGGCTTCACCCTGTCCAATGCCCAGGCCTATATTGACGAGGCCGTGCGCCGGGGTCTGGATGTGGATGCCTTTGCCCCGTCCATGGAGTGTCAACTCTCTGTCCCCATGAACCTCTTTGAGGAAATCGCCAAGTATAGGGCCTTTCGCCGGATGTGGGCCAATATGCTCAAGAAGCGCTATCACGCCCGGAATCCGGAAAGCCTCAAGTGTTTTATCCGGGTCTATACAACCGGCTATACCATGACCGCCCAGCAACCCCTCAACAATATTGTGCGGGTCACCATTGAAGCACTCGCCGCCATTCTGGGAGGTGCCCAGAGCCTCTCCTGCAATGCCATGGACGAAGTCCTGTCCATCCCCACGCAAGAGGCCGCCCATGTGGCATTGATGACGCAACACATCCTGGCCAATGAGACGGGAATTGCCGATGTGGCAGATCCGCTGGGCGGTTCCTACTATATCGAGTCCCTGACCGGGGAGATTGAGACCCGGTCCGTCAAGCTTATGGAGGAGATCGCGCAAAAGGGGGGCGCACAAAAGGCCATTGAAGAAGGATTTTATCAACGGCTTATTCGGGGGTCGGCCAGCGACTACCAGCAGCAAATCGAAAGCGGGGAGCGCGTTATCGTAGGACTAAACCGATTTCAAGAAAGGGAAGAGAAGCTAAAGATCGAATGCTTTAAGGTGGAGGAAGGGGTCCAGGAGCGGATTATTGAGCGATTGCACCGCATCAAATCAGAACGCGACAATCAAGCGGTCAAAGGCGCCCTTTCCGGTCTAGACCGGGCGGTGCGTAATGGCGAGAACACCGTGCCCGCTTTGACCGATTGCGCAAAGGCCTATGCCACCATCGGTGAGATGTGCCGGGTTATGGGAAAGACCATTGGATACTACCAAGAGGGGGCCTCATGGATATAACAGGACCGGATCGCAGGCCCCGTGTGCTGGTGGCCAAGATCGGCCTTGACGGGCATGGCCGGGGCGTGTACGTGGTGGCCCACGGTCTGCGTCAGGCCGGCATGGAGGTGATCTACACCGGGTTGAGGCAGACCCCTGCGGCGGTAGCCAGGACCGCGATCCAGGAGGACGTGGATGTTATCGGCGTATCCTCCATGGTTGGCGCCCATCTCTCCATTGTAAGAAAGCTTAGAAAGGAACTGGAGGCACTCAATGCCTCTGATATCCCGATTATTATTGGCGGCATTATTCCAGAAGAGGACTATGCACCGCTCCTGGCCGAAGGGGTGAGCAAGATCTTTCCCCCGGGGGCCCGGGTAAAAGACATCGTTGAGTATATCCATTTTGTCCTTGGGGGGACCGGATGGGTGGCAGAGGTCCCCGGGAGTCTGATGGGGCAGGGGATGGAGAGGCTTTATCTGAGGGGTAGCAGGTGTAATCGGTGCGGGCAGATATTTTTTCCCTCAAGAAGAAACTGTCCGCGTTGCATGGATGAAGATGCCACAGAGCCGGTACAACTCAGCGACCGGGGGACATTACAGAGTTTTGTGGTTGCCAGTGTTGCCCCGCCCGGCTACGAGGTGCCCCACGCCCAGGGTTATATCGATCTATACGAAGAAGGCCCGCGGATCTTTTCCCTGCTCACAGACTATGGGGATGGGACCCGGCTCAAGGTGGGTTGTGAGATGGGCCTAAAAATCATAAGGCGCGGTGTGGATGAGAAGAACAGGGCGATTGTCGGATATCGGTTCAGACCACTCGCATAATAAGAATGCCCTCACACCTTTGCCGGTACCCCCATTTCCCCTGTCCAAGTGCCGGTTTTGAAAAAGCCGTATCAATTTAGCTATTTTCAAGAGTGGCACTCGGGCCTGGCGATGGGGATTCCGTTTTGAAGGGTGTATCCCTGTCTGAGACCGTTAGAGAGCGTTA
>CAZXCQ010000163.1:0-14463 GCA_964639275.1 uncultured Desulfobacteraceae bacterium
GGTGCATACCAGCAAAACGTAAGAAACGTCAGTGCAGATAGACCAAATACCTAGCGAGCGGACCGCGACAAACTGAATGACCTTCCATCATTAATTTTGTAACAATGTCCGAACACAGGGCAAGACCGGAAATGGTCCTTAAACCTATATCTACTGCGTCTTCAAAATTAGCCTTTTCTTCTAAACCCCATGAATTCAAGCAATTGCGTCCTTGGATATAAGGTGTGCTACGGATGTTAGAAAAAGAAGATATTGCCGATCTGGTAATTAAGAATGGAACAATAATCAACGCTGAAGAAGTCTTTCAGGCGAATATATCCATAACTGATGGAAAGATCATCGGGTTATGGGACTGCGTATATTCTCCACCTGCCAAAACATATCTGGATGCCAAGGGCAAGTACCTTTTCCCAGGGTTGATAGATGTTCACGTGCATTTCTATTATGACGATCTAAACACGGTTAGCCAGGCCGCCGCCCATGGCGGCCTTACAACCATTATCCCCTTTATAAGGGGAGGTGCCGAAGAGAGTATCCTCCATAATATTAATAAATTTATCGAGGAAGGCGAAAGGGTCTCTGTTATCGACTTTGCCTACCATGTATACCTGTTTGACAACCCCAGAGTTCTAAAAGAGATTCCCAAGGCCCTGGAAATGGGAATAACTTCATTCAAAATGTTCCTTGGATATAAGAAACGCGGGATGATGGTCAGTACTCAGTTTATGCTCAAGGCTATGGAAATCATCCAATCGTGGGGAGCGATGGCCATGGTCCATGCGGAAGATGGAGAACTCATAGACGCTCTTGAAGATAAATTCATTTCAGAGGGGTTAATTAAACCACAAGACTATTTAAGGACATGCCCTCCTACAGCAGAAGACTTGGCAATTATTCGAGCTATCGAACTGGCACACATATGTCGCTGTCCCCTTTATGTGGCTCACTTGACTACAGCTAAAGGATTAGGCCGAATCAAGAATGCACAGGAGAAGGGAAAGAACGTTATCACCGAGACCTGCCCGCAGTATCTCTTGTTAACAGAAGATACCATGGATTACCATGGCCCTTATGCAAAGATCAGCCCTCCTCTGCGCAGGGTTGAAGACAATGAAGCGATGTGGAAAGGTCTCAAAGAAGGTACCATATCGTTGGTTAGCAGTGATCACGCAGCCTATGACAGGACATCAAAAGCACTTGGATGGGCAGATATATTCCAGGCGCCTGTGGGTATGATCGGAGTCGAAACCATTGCTCCATTGATCTTTTATGAGGGCGTGGTGAAAAGGGATTTTCCACTTACGTGGTTTGCCAGAGTGATGAGTGCGAATCCCGCAAGGATATTCGGGCTATATCCCCAGAAAGGGGTTATTGCAGTCGGGTCAGATGCAGACATTACTATTATTGACCCAGAAAAAGAGGTTACCATAGCTACTTCAGGTCTCCATAGTAAAGCGGATTACTCATTGTATGACGGGTGGAGATTAAGGGGGTATCCCGTTATGAGTATTTTAAGGGGGAATATCCTATTAGATCAAGGAAGGGTGGAGCAAAATAATGGATATGGGAAATTTGTACCCAGGCCTGTTACCGCCTGGGCTCAACATGGAAAAAATGCGTTTGTAGGAAACAGGAATTAGTTTAAGATCAATACGAGGGCTGGAATGCCAAGATACAGAGTGGTGGGCAGACGACTTCCAAGGGTCGATGCCGAGGAAAAGGTAAAAGGTAGTGCGATCTATTGCACGGACTTGAGAGTTCCGGGAATGCTATATGGGAAGGCCCTAAGGAGTGAATTGGCCCATGCAAAAATATTGAATATTGATACAGCCAAAGCTCGAAGGTTACCTGGAGTTAAGGCAATTGTCACCGGAAGGGACATCCCGTACCGTCAAGGACTGATTATCCGAGATGAACCCTTCATCGCAAGAGAAAGGATTCGGTATTGTGGAGAAGCTGTTGCCGCGGTGGCGGCAATCGACGAGGAAGTTGCCCAGGAGGCACTAGATCTCATCGAAGTGGACTACGAGGAATTGCCAGCCATATTTGACCCTGTGGAGGCCATGAACCAAGATAGCCTGCTCATACATGAAGATCTACACACATACCAACACGATAAGGGGCATGTTCCCATTAAAGGTACGAATATTTGTTATCATTACAAGCTCAGGAGAGGCGATATAGAAAAGGGCTTTGAAAAATCAGATATTGTCTTTGAGGACACATTCTCCTCTCACATGGTTCAACACGCCTGCCTGGAACCCCATGCGGCCATATCATGCCACGATTCCTCTAACAGAATCATCGTCTGGACGTCCAATGACGGACCGTACCGCGTATTAACAGAGATAGCCGAATCTATGGACATCCCCTTTACAAAAGTAAGGGTTATCGGAACCTACCAGGGAGGAGGTTTTGGATCAAAGGGAGGATTGAGGGCTGAAGCTATAGCCGTTGCTTTAGCGCTTAAGACGAAACACCGACCCGTAAAGGTGGTATTTACGAGGGAGGAAGAGTTCACATCGGGTTTGGTCAGGCATCCGGCCACAATAAGTTTGAAGACCGGCGTGAAAAAAAACGGAATAATCCTGGCACGGCAAGTAAGATTGATTTGGGATACAGGCGCATACGCAGAAAAAGGCCCGTGGGTAACAAGAAATGCAAGCATGTCATCCACAGGACCTTATGAAATTCTTAATATAAGCGTTGACGGATATTGTGTCTATACCAATAAGCCCATTTCAGGGGCCTTTAGGGGATTTGGAATCCCGCAGGTCTCGTGGGCTCACGAATCCCAGATGGATATCATTGCCCATAAACTTCAAATGGATCCTCTTGAAATACGATTAGCCAATGCATTCGAAGAAGGGTCCATCTCAGGATGGGGCGAGACATTACACAGTATAGGACTAAAGGAGTGCCTCAGAAGGGTTGCGGATACTATGGGATGGGGTGAATCTAGGCCCCAAAAAAATCGTGGTCGGGGAATTGCCTGCATGTACAAATGCACCTCAGCCCCTTCTTCTTCCACATCTTTTGTAAAAATAAATCAAGACGGTACCGTTGGGATTACCACCTGTACCATGGAAATCGGACAAGGATCACGGACGGTGTTATCACAAATCGCAGCTGAGGAATTAGGCGTCCCCCTTGAAGCTATTTCAATATCCATGCCCGATACTGATTATAATACATACGATGTCTCAACGACCGGTTCGAGATCTACATTCCATATGGGAAACGCAGTAAAAATGGCCGCAGCTAAGGCCAAGACAAAATTGTTCTCCATGGCCTCCGAACTAATAGAGGCGAATCCCCAGGATCTGGATTGTAAAGACGGACAGGTCTTTGTCAGGGGAGTTCCATCCATTAATCTTAGCATAAGCGAGGTGATAAAGCGGTATTATGGAGGCGGAGGTTCAATAATGGCCACAGGATGCTTCCACACGAAGGAAGGGGTCCGACCTGACCAAGAGACAGGTCAGAGTCCTCGCCCTGCAGCATTCTGGATGTATGGTGCCCAAGCCGCCGAGGTTGAGGTGGATTCAGAAACAGGTGAGATCAGTGTCTTAAAAATCGCTGCTGCCCATGACGTGGGCAAGGCCATAAATCCCGGAAACTGTGAGGGGCAGATTGAAGGGGCCTTGACAATGGGAGTAGGAACTACACTAACAGAAAGGATGATCCTTGAGAAAGGAAAGGTGCTTAATGCCAATTTTCACGATTACAGGATCCCCACGGCACTTGATACACCCCATTTAATACCCATTATCGTGGAGGCTCCCCATCTTGAAGGCCCTTTCGGCGCAAAGGGGCTAGGGGAACCAGCCATGGCGCCGACGGCCCCTGCTATCGCAAATGCAGTATTTGATGCTATAGGTATAAGAATAAAAGACTTACCGCTTACCCCGGAAAAGATTTTCTTCGCAATAAAAAAAGGGGGGGAAACGTCAAAAGATCATGAGAACAGTTGATATCCACAGTCACTTCATCCCAGAAGAATGGCTGAACCTTCTGCGAAAAGAAGAAGCTATTGAAGGTGTCTTGCTGTCGAGGTCCTCTGATGGAAAAGAGTCTATCTTGGTAAAGAGACAAATCAAGGGACCAAAGACAGAACAAAGAATACCCATTGTTCCTAAGCAGTATGACGCCGACGAAATTCTGAAGGATATGGACGAAAAGGGAATAGATATTCGGGTTCTTTCGCCAATGCAATTCCTTTTCTATTATTGGACCAATCCTCCAAGAGGCGAGGAATTGGCCCGCATGGTCAATAATGCAGTCCACCATTTAGTAAAAAAGAATCCCCAAAGATTAATTCCAATAGGCATCCTGCCCATGCAAGATGTGGACAGATCGATCCGTGAAATGGAAAGAATCGTAAAGGAACTCGGCATGGGTGCCGTTGAAATTGGGACGAACATTAGTGGGGTGGAGCTTGACGATCGAAAACTATCGGATTTTTACAAGAAGGCCCAGAAGCTTGATGTTTTAATATTCGTCCATCCCTATGATGTAATTGGCATGGAAAGAATGGGAGAATATTTTTTGAGAAATCTTGCAGGGAATCCCTTTGAGACCTCCTTGGCAATCAGCAGGATTATCTTTGGAGGAGTCTTGGATGAATACCCCAGATTGAAACTATTGTTTTCACATGGTGGCGGCGCTGCACCTTATATTATCGGAAGAATGGACCATGGGTTTTTCTGCAAGGATGAATGCAAAAGGAATATCAAAAGGCCGCCTTCCTTTTATATGAAATCTTTATATTTCGATACCATAACATTTGAAGGAAGAGCATTACGGTTTCTATTAGACATGATGGGTTCCGAAAAGATCTTGCTGGGTAGTGATTACCCTTTTGACATGATGGAATTTGACCCTCCCGCATTTCTAAAAACCATAGATCAACTTACCTTAGAGGATGAGAGTAAAATAAGAAGCGAAAATGCATTAAGGCTTTTGAGATTATAGTGATATCTGTCATCAGTCAATATCGACAAACTATTCTATCCTTGACCATAAAGACGTAAGGATGTGGCCGTTTCGTACGAAATTTAACAACACTAATGGGAAAAACATCGCAATTTCTTCGGGCCATAAGTCCTTTAAAAGAATTGTGGGGATGGAAAACAGATCTATTTTGCCATTTATATGGTAAAGGTATTGTCGGGATAACAGCCGGCAGTTACGTTTGATAGGATGAATGGACATAAGCCAATACTATGTCGAGGGACACCAATTGAAAACACTATCAAGGTTTGAGTATTTCAAGCCACGCAGTTTTGAAGAAGCAATCAAGCTCCTTAATGAGCATAAGGGGAAAATACGGCCGCTTGCCGGCGGCACCGACCTTATTGTGAGCATGAAGGAAAAGGGCCTAAAGGTCCAGAATATCTTGGATCTGAAGGGGATCGAGGGTTATGATTTTATCCGGGAGGCCAATGGGAGTATCGAGATCGGAGCGCTGACAACTATTCGATCCATAGAAACCTCTCAAATTATCAGACAGAGATGTCCCTTCTTGTCGGAAGCAGCGGGGGTGCTTGGATCTGTGCAAGTTAGAAACATGGCCACCATAGGTGGAAATGTATGCAACGCTTCTCCTTCGGCAGAAATGGCTCCCCCGCTGATGGCTTTGGAAGCCCAGTTGGAAATAATAGGAGATAAGGGCACAAGGCGAGTTCCATTAGAGGGTTTTTTCACCGGGCCTGGGCAAAGCGTCCTCATGGAAAATGAATTGGTCACAATGTTGGTCATCCCTCTCCTTCCCCCGAACAGCGCAGGGGCCTATATAAAGCACAGTCCGAGGAAAGCAATGGATATAGCGGTGGTTAGTGTCTGCTGTGCTATCACTTTTGATTTCGACAAAAGGAGATGTATTGATTCGCGCGTTGTCTTGGGGGCAGTGGCACCCACTCCACTCCGAGCAAGACGGGTAGAGAGTGTGCTCAACAACAAGGAGATAACCGAAATGGAGATTGAAGAGGCCATGGGGGTGGCTGCGTGTGAGGCAAGACCCATTACAGATATAAGGGCCTCAGCACAATACAGGACAGAAATGATAAAAGTATTCGTCGGAAGAGGCATCCGCGAGGCCTCAAGAAGGATAAGATCGCATTAGGCTAGGACGGATCTAAAGGTGAAAAGAATGAAATATCCCATAAGAGTGACTGTAAATGGTGAAATTAATGAATTATTGGTTGAACCCAACGAGACCTTAATCCATGTTATAAGAAACAGACTCGGTTTGACAGGGACCAAAGAAGGATGTAGCGTGGGTGACTGTGGCGCCTGTACGGTTATCGTTGACGGCAAATCTGTCAATTCCTGTTTGACACTTGCAATAGCCACAGATGGAAAGGAGATTCTTACCATTGAAGGGGTTTCCGTCAACGATGATCTACATCCAATTCAAAAAGCATTTATTGATGAAGGGGCAATCCAATGCGGGTATTGCACGCCGGGGATGGTCCTCTCTGCCAAGGCCTTGCTTGATGAAACCCCAAACCCTACCGAGCAAGAGATCAAACAGGCAATTGCCGGAAACCTTTGTCGTTGTACAGGATATGCAAAGATCATAAAGGCAATTCGGACAGCAGCCAGTGCGGTAAGGAATAACGATCAACATGAAATGAAACTGGGGGAATAGCAATGACTCAATTAAAGGCCCTTTTCAGCCCCATTAAGATTGGAAAGCTTGAATTGAAGAACCGCTTAGTCATGGCCCCAATGGCACTTCATTATGCAAATGATAAAGGAATGCTTTCTGATCGCCAAATTACCTACTATGCCGCTCGGGCCAGAGGTGGCGTAGGCCTTATTATTTCTGAATCCAATTATGTGACACCAGATGGAAGGGGTGGTGTGAAACGTCTAGGGTTATACGAAGATCAGATGATTCCGGATCACCAAAGACTGACAAACGCAATTCACGAGGCTGGCAGTATGATTTTTGCTCAGTTGCACCATGGGGGAGCTACGATCTCGCCCGCTGCAATCGGTCAAATCCCTGTCGCGCCGTCAGCAACACCCTTAATGACCAAGGGAGAGCCTTTCATTGGTATTATTCCCCGAAGACTCTCCAAAGAAGAGATAAAAGAGATCATCATTGCCTTTGGAGAGGCTGGCCGAAGGGCAAAGGAGGCCAACTTTGATGGCGTGCAAGTATTGGCAGGACATGGCTATCTGATAAACGAATTTTTGTCACCGCACAACAACCGTCGTAATGACTCCTATGGCGGTTCAAAGGAAAACAGGATTCGCATCTTAGTAGAGATAGTCGCTGCCATTCGTGAACGTGTAGGTTCTGATTATCCTATAAGCATACGTTTAACCGGCCGGGAATTCATCCCGGACGGATACGGT
Organism: uncultured Desulfobacteraceae bacterium; assembly: GCA_964639275.1. Lineage (GTDB taxonomy): Bacteria > Desulfobacterota > DSM-4660 > Desulfatiglandales > Desulfatiglandaceae > CAZXCQ01. The sequence goes on from CAZXCQ010000163.1 coordinate 7,369, forward strand.
CTTGACTTCACCTGTTGGCTGGTCGAGCAATTGGAAGAATCAGTGGATGAGTTTTCCATCGCGGGGGGGACGTATGACGAGCGTGACTGGATGGTTTCACCAATGCGAGTCCCTGAGGGATATCAGATCAATCAAGCGGTGAAAGTAAAGGAGGCGACCTGCGTGCCTGTGTCTATTGTGGGTCGCATCACGGATCCTGTTATGGCAGACCAGGTCATCGAACAGGGGCAGGCGGATTTGGTTTATATGGGCCGGGCGCTTATAGCGGATCCGGAATTGCCCAACAAGGCCAAGGAGGGAAAGCTGGAAGAGATCCGGCCGTGCATTGGGTGTAACCGGGGTTGCATAGATCGGCTTTTTAAGGGCCTGGATGTGCGTTGCACCGTCAATCCTGATGTTGGCCAAGAGACCGAGGCAATGATCTATCCTGCAGGTATGCCCAAGAAGGTTCTTGTGGTGGGGGGCGGACCGGCAGGGATGGAAGCGGCAAGAAGTACAGCGTTAAGAGGCCATCAAGTCACGCTGATAGAGCAATCTGCCGAGCTCGGCGGTAAGCTCGGTGTGGCTTCAAAGCCTCCTTTTCGACAATCCATAGACAAGTTCAGATCCTATCAGGAGATTCAACTTGATAAGGTCGGTGTCGAAGTTAAACTGAAAACTGAGGCCACACCAAGACTGATTGAGGAATTAGCCCCGGACGTAGTTGTAATTGCCACCGGCGCCAAGAGCATCCAGCCCGACATAACGGGGGTAGGGCTTGAATGTGTTGCGACTGCTGAAGATGTATTAAACGGTTTGTCAAAGCCGGGTCATAAGGTCGTGATAATGGGCGCCGGTATTATTGGGCTGGAAACCGCGGAGTACTTAGCGGAAACAGGCAGGCAAGTTACGGTGATTGAAATAACCGGCAATATTGCGGGGGATGAGGAAGCCATTTCTAAGAAGATGCTCTTGTTACGCCTTAATGACCTCGGAGTTCGGATATATGTTAATTGCAAGATAACAAATATCACAAGTCAAGGGGTATCAATTATCCGGCTGTCCCGTGAAGAGGTGTTGCCAGCTGACACCGTTGTCTTAGCAGTAGGGTATAGGCCGAACAGAGACCTATTCACCAAACTCAACGTTGATAATCGTGAAGTGTATCTGATTGGGGACAGCAAGGAAGCCCGTAATATAATGGAAGCCGTGAACGATGGAGCCCTTATAGGCAGACAGATATAATAGGAGAAGTCAGGAGTGGCTGAGCTTAACAAAACCTATAATATTGTGGGCCAACCCATTCCGAGAGTGGACGCCTTTGATAAAGTCACAGGCAAAGCTCTATACGCCGGAGACATTGTCTTCCCTGAGATGTTACATATAAAAGCTCTAAGAAGTGCCCGACCGCATGCAAGGATTTTGGGAATTCATACAGGAAAGGCTGAAGCTTGTCCGGGCGTTGTTGGAGTCTTCACACATAGGAATATCCCAGGGACCAATCGAATTGGGCCAAGGGATAAGGATCAGCCATTGCTTTGCGATGATAAGGTTCGTCATATCGGAGATCCACTGGCAATAGTCGCGGCTGAAACTCTTGAGGAAGCCGAAGAAGCTGTATCTCTCATACAGGTTGATCTGAAAGACTTGCCCGGAATCTTTTCAACTGAAAAAGCCTTGGCCCAAGGGGCGATCAATATACATGAAAGTGGAAATCTTTTGTCGGAGCGAACCCTTGTAAAAGGGTGCCCTGAGCAGGCAATCAAGGATGCGGACATAGTAATTACAAATACCTATCGAACGCAAATGGTAGAACATGCCTACCTGGAACCGGAGGCAGGGGTCGCAGACTTTAGAGATGGCAAGATGACCCTCTGGATTCCAAGCAAACATGCGCACTTTGATCAAAAGGAGATAGGGGCGATCCTCGGGCTTTCGCCCGAGAAAGTGAGAGTGGTTTTGACTGCAATCGGCGGTTCGTTTGGGGATAAACAGTGTATCTCTCCCGGATATTATGCGGCACTGGCGAGCTTTAAGACAGGTAGACCCTGTAAAATGGTTTATGATCGGGAGGAGTCCTTTGTGGCCTCTACAAAACGACATCCCTGCCTGATACATTATACTACAGCTGCATCCCGGGATGGACGGATTATAGCCGTAAAGGTAGAAATTGTGGCCGACACAGGAGCCTATTCATCCTATGGGCCATCGATTCTTGTCCGAGCCATGGCTCACGCAGCGGGTCCTTATGAGATACCGAACATCTATGTGAAAGCCAAGGCCGTCTATACCAACAATCCCACAGGAGGTGCGATGCGAGGATTCGGGGTGCCGCAGATTGTGATGGCCTGCGAATCCCAGATGGACATTTTATCCCAGAAATTAAGGCTGAACCCCTTTGAGATCAGATTGAGAAATGCGTTGAGGCCGGGATCACTTACGGCCACTGGCCAGAGCATGGGTCCCTCAGTGGGGCTTTCCCAAACCATAAAAAAGGTCAAGCGTCAGATACTGAAAATGGACATTCCCCAATCCTCAGTTTCTAAGCGTTATGGATGGGGTATAGCGTGCATGTACTATGGGATTGGTCTTACAGGGCTTCCGAACCCAGGGGCTGGCCGCATTGAAGCAAATGATTCGGGGGATTATACTCTCTTCCTTGGTTGTGGCGATGTCGGACAGGGTTCTGCGACAATTATGGCCCAGATAGCTGCAGAGGTGTTGAGGTCCAAGGTGGAACGGATCAAGGTGATCAGCGGTGATACGGATTTTTGTCCTGATTCAGGGACATCTACGGCAAGCCGGGTTACCTATATTGTCGGTCGGTCGGTTCAAATCGCTGCGGAAAAGCTCCGAGCGCTGCTCCAAGAGTCTGCGGCCTCGATGATAGAGATCGCAAAAGAAGATCTTGTACTGGAAAATGACTTTTTTTACCCCTTTGGCTCCCCCCACTTGAAAGTATCTGTGGGGGAGGTGATGAGGTGGATGAAAAGTAAAGGAAAGCCCACTTTTGCGGAAGGGAGATTTAATCCGGAGACAAAAGGCCTGGATCTGGAAACAGGTCAGGGTATTCCATATGCCACATATGCTTTTGCCACCCAGGGTGCCCTGGTCTCTGTCGATCTTGAATCGGGAGAGGTCGAGGTAATGGAGATGGTTGCCTGTCATGATGTGGGAAAGGCCTTAAACCCTATCAACTTGGACGGGCAGATTGTCGGAGGAATATCTATGGGATTGGGCTACGGTCTAACGGAAGAGGTCATATTAGATGACGGCGTAATTAGGAATCCTCGATTTAGCCAGTATCTAATTCCTACATCACTTGATGTACCTAAAATCAGGACTTTTCTGGTAGAAAACCGAGAACCGACCGGGCCTTTTGGGTCGAAAGGAGTGGGAGAACCCGCTATTGTGCCTACTGTGCCTGCCATTATCAACGCCATTAGAAACGCAACTGGAACTCATCCAAGGGAAATACCCGTGACCCCTGAAAACTTCTGGCGACTCCTAAAAAAAGTCTAATTGGGCAATCATATGCCCTTTTGGTATTGGTAGTTGTTAGGTTTTTAACAAAAAACATTATCAAGTTAAAGGAGGAAGAAGACTATGAAAAGAGCCCTATCTTTACTATCCATCATGTCGTTGATAGCAATAATGGTGTTCGCAAACGCCAATATGACGTGGGCGAAAAAGATCAATTGGAAAATAAATATATGGGCCAGTAGGATCAATGCCTATCCACAAACCATACTTGTTGCGGATATGGTTAAACGCATCAAAGATCGAACCAATGGTGATTTCAACATTAAGCTTTACACTTCGAAACAATTAGGCATTAAGGCTAAAGACTTCTTGAAAGCTTGTTCGGACGGTGCATTGGATGGTTTTATGATCTATTCAGGTGGGATGAGTGGCGATATTCCCGAATTCGATGTCCCCTACCTGCCCTATCTTGGAACGACGACCAAAGATAAAAAGATCATCGACGAGATCGTAAGGCCTCTGTATACCCAGGCACTTGCGAAATACAATACCCAACCCCTCCTTGCCGTAAGCTGGGGATTTACCTATCCATTAATGACAAAGCCCCTTCCCTCCATCATGGATTGGAAGGGTATAAAACTCAGGGTTGTCAATCCTTGGCAGTCAAGGATGTGCGTCAATATGGGTGGAGAAGGGGTTCCCATACCCTATAGTGAAGTTTACACGGCCTTGCAGCGGGGCGCCATACAAGGCGAAATCAGCTCCATACCAACGGTGCTGAGCCGGCCTGACCCTGGTCTCTATAAGCACATCTATATCCTTAACATCGGGATGGGTTTATATACGGTAATCGTTAATAAAGATTCATTGGCTGCGCTACCTGCAGAATACAGGAAGGTCCTCCTCGAAGAAGCCAACAGATCACAAAAGCAAGGCTGGGCAAATGTGGTGCCGGTAGACAAACAAGAAGAGAAAGGTATAAAGGTAATGGCGCAGAAGTACGGGGCAAAGATATACACTGCGAGTCCGAAAGAACTCCAACAACTGGCGGCCAAAAATGCTTATATCTGGAATCTATGGGCAGAGAAAAGAAATAGGAAAGAACTACTTCAAAAGGTGCGGAGTGCCTTGGGCTTAGAATAGAAAAGAACCAGCTGATGAGGCTTACAATTCCATTCTCCTCAGCCTCGTTTTGAGGGAGCAAGAAACCTGAGGTCCACGACAAAAAATACATTTTTCTGGAGTGTTGGAGATGAAAAAGAAAACCGGGGATCTTTCAAAGAGGTTTGAACGTTTGGTCGTACTGTTGAGTCATGGGAGCGCATGGTTTGCGTGGATGTGCCTGTGGGCAATGGTCATTATCATATTGATAGATATCAGTGGAAGGCGGTTATTGGGCCGCTCAACCCACATGGCCGATGAATTCTCAGGCTATTTCCTGGTGGTCATAACGTTTATGGGTGCGGCATATACACTGATCAAAGGCAGACACGTCAGTGTTGAGGTAATATCAGAGCATTTGTCCGGTAAGACGAAACAGGCGCTTTCTATCTGCACCGCTCTTCTGGCTTTGGCCTTCATTGCCATTATGACCTGGTACAGCCTCAAATTGCCCCTTAGCAGCCTCAAATTCGGGTCAGGTTCGGGAACCATGTTAAATATACCTTTGTTCATTCCCCAGCTTATTGTTCCTGTGGGCCTCTTTTTATTGGGACTGGCAGTGCTCTCTCATATCTTAAGACTTTTCAGATCTGGGAACGAGGCAGAAGATGTCCATCCCTCTTCAAATCCAAACTCGACGAGCTAAGGGGGGATAACACATGGAGTTCTCGGCCTTATTCGTCGGAATTGCATCCCTCTTGTTAATCCTTTTGATCTCACTTTCGGGAATCTGGTTATTTGCCGGCCTTGGTATCGCAGGGCTAATCTGTGCAAAAATATTTACAGGGACATGGAGCATACTTCCCTATATTTCTTTTGCACATGCAGATAGCTTCACCCTTACAGCAATACCCATGTTTGTACTTATGGGTAACCTTATGATTCAGACCGGCGTTGCCGAGACCCTTTACAGATCAGCCACGATCATATTCAGGCCCCTTCCCGGATGCCTTTACCATGCCATCATCATGTCTTGTGCAATCTTTGGGGCTATCTCAGGTTCGGCGATTGCAACAACGGCTACGATAGGATCAACGGCCATCCCGGAATTGAAAAGGCGGGGGTATGACAAGAGAATCACCTATGGACTCATCGCATCCATGGGGACCCTCGGTAATCTGATTCCCCCAGCCATTGGATTTATCGTATTTGCAGAGATAACCAAGGTATCAGTGGGAAAGCTGTTTATAGCCGGAATTCTACCGGGCCTTATGATCATGATCTTGACCATGGCCTATGTTTCTTCAAAAGTATTATTGAATCCCCAGCTTGCTCCCGTAGCCAAATCCATTTCCAAATCACGCCTTCAAACTTTCAAGGAGGTATTGGGCATTGTCCCGTTTTTTTTAATCATTATTGTGGTGCTTGGCTCTATGTTTGCGGGTATCGCAACACCCACCGAATCCGCAGCAATAGGGGTTATTTGTGCCGCAGCTCTTGCTGCGTGCAAGAGAAAATTGACACGCCAGGCGGTTATCTTAGCAGGTTTAAACACCATTGTCGTCACATCCATGATCATGCTGATCATTGTGTTTACCTATATTATATCAGGTGTTTATGGGGCTCTGGATCTCGGACAGAACCTGATGGAATGGTGCCTTTCAGGGGCCATTTCACCTACAACAACGATAATCGCCATGTGTGTCATGTATGTCATTCTCGGGTTTTTCATAGAAGGTCTTCCGTTGAAAGTTTTGACCTTGGCAGTAGTGTACCAGGTTGTGGTGGAGGGATTGGGTTATGACGGAGTCTGGCTGGGAGCTATCAATGAGGTGATTGTGAATATAGGGATGATCACACCTCCCGTGGCCGTTACACTTTACGTTACACAGGGCCTGGATCCCGGAAGTAAGACAACCGATATATTTATTGGGACCATACCTATTATGATAATAATGTTAATTGTATCTGCTATATTGATCATCTGGCCAGACGTAGCCTTATGGTTACCCAACCTAATAAGTTATTAGTCGATTAGCAGCCCAATAGGTATCTCTTATGGGTGCAAGGGGAAAGATCTAAAAACCTGTTCTTGGCTTCTGGTCACCGCCCTATCTGAGGATGAGGCCCGAAATACCCTTATTGTATCGGATATCCTGGCAGAGACAGCCGACCCGGGGCCCGGGCCATTGTGGTATGTGAACGCCGGAAACATCTCCAAATCCTCAAGGAAATGTGCGAGCAGAATTATCGGATGGCCGAGGCCGTGGGTAAGATCTTGTGGATTAGAGGCAAAGAAATAGCTCAGATCTTTGATTATGTGGATCGGCCTTTGGTCTTGCAGGGGAGCTTTAGAAAACGTCAAAAGATCCGGATAACTGGCAAGAGATCGCTTTGGCGGTTAAGGAGGAGGCCCGATGGCAATGTGAGAAGTGCGGGAAACAGTGGCGTCGTCCCGGCGAAAGGTTTGACACCCATAAACGGACACTTACCGTGGCTCATTGCAACCACAATGAAGCGGATTGCCGACCT
>CAZXCQ010000164.1:0-14449 GCA_964639275.1 uncultured Desulfobacteraceae bacterium
AAACCCTTAAAGATAGCAAAGGCAACTTGTACCTGTTAAGTTAATGGCATTGGGTCTAACCCATCTAACGTTACAGATCCGTCCCTCTTCCTCACTCCGGCTTTCCTGCTCGTATACCCTTGGCCAACGATTGCAGTGCTGAATGCCCTGTGATAGACATAATTGACATATGCCAGGTCTTAAGGTAATAGGCGAAACCATAGAATACAGCTGGATAGGCTTTGCCAAACCTTAGGGCTCGCTCAAAAATAATTTAGCAGAATTGACGCTCAGATTTGGGTCAGATTGGTTGCCGCGATTGAGTGAAGCCACCCCAGAGAAATAGGCTCCGCATTTCACGGGGCAGGTAGGAATAGTTATGAGATGCTTTTGGAGCACCACTCCCTTTTTCGGGGGTCTGAAAAAAGGAAACGGGTAGAGCAACGAATCGGGTCATATAAACGCAAAGTCCATATCGGATCTAGGATGGGCGAAAGCTCAAAAAAAGCGGTCATGGAGCAGTCTGGTTCTTGCCCTAGGGAAAGGGCGGACAAAGGGGAGAAAACAGGTCCGGTTGGCTGTAAGGCCTGTCACCAAAAACAGACGTGGACTTTTTGAAGCAATTTCTTTAGCCATATGAGGAGGTGACTCATGAGTTACACAAAAGATGATCTAATGAGAAAGCTGTTGGAAATGTATCCAGAAATCAAAACCTATGGGCTTTCCACAAGTCTCGAATTTGATGATGGAAAAAACGCCTGGATCGTCACTTTCACCAAGGGCAAACACAACCGCCATGCCTTCCTTGACAAGAGTGATGCTGATGCCTGCATCGAAGGAAATGCATGCATCTATCTTGGAGTTTTGATCGCGCAATATATCAAGGACATTGAAGCGGAGATCTCAGGCAAATAGGTCAATGAGGTTTCGGGGATTTCAAACCAGGTCTTGGCTTAGGCTAGGGTTGCAGTGCCTTGATATGTAGTGGCCTCTGCTTTGGTCCATGCTGTCATTTTCACAGAGGTTAGAGCTGCAATGCCGAAGGAAACCTTAAACCCGGAACAATCGGGAGGGCTGCACGGATCTACCAGCCCTGGGTTGGACAATATCATCATCAATGAGGTCCAGCTCCTTCTTGCCGAGAAAAGGACCTCACTCGCCACAATGCGCACGGGAATTGCGGTCTTTGTATTGCCCGCATCCGTACTGAGCGTGCTGATTGCGACGTCAAGATATTATGATATTATTCATGTGCTCAAGCTGCTTTTGCCCCTCTTGGCTTTGTGCGCAGCCTTGGTCGCTCTGGGAACCTATCTTGTCACTCGTTCAATCATTCGGATTCGACGCGAAGACAGACACATCCTGGAAATCAAACGAAAATATAGCCAGATTGCCGAATTTATGGACTGAACCTGAGACCATTTCCAGCGGCAGACCTTTCGTCTTGTCTGTTCTTGGCTGGCTCGGACCAATCGATCATATTGAAATGCAGAAACTCCTTTCTATGGCACCGGTAAGTAATGTGCCAGATATAACTGGGGATCAGCTCCCGGGACCTCGAAGGTGGTTCAGAATAGGCCCCTCTTGTCCCTGATACCACGCTGGATGCGAGAAAAGCTCCCTAGCTTACCTAAAAAGCAAAGGAGAGTGTTACTCCCCCGAACAGGTGCCCAGCCTTGTTGCTCAAACTGTCCGCTTTGAGCAGATTTTTGGCATCACTGGAAAGGGGAAAGGAATAAGCGAGCATGGGGGTACAGGTAAAGTATTTGGCAAAGGGAATATTCAGACTGGCTGAGACCACCCCGTCGTGAAAGGCACTATAATGTTCCCCCACTTTCTCTTCACCCGTGGCGGTAACGACGTACCGGCTGTTGATAATATAATACGCTGCCGAGGCAGCCAGGTCCAGGCTGATATCCTTGGGCAGTTCAAAGGAGTGGGAGATCCCCAGGTTGAAGTACCACGAATCGACCTTGGTTATGTCTTTGTAAACACTGAAGGTCGGTGCGAGTATGATGTCGCCCCCAATACGAAGGTAAAACTCCTGTTGGTCATCGGCCGAGTCCAGGGAGTAGTAGACATACCCCCCACCCAGTGTAACGGGTCCAAAACCCTTTTCGTATGAAACGGTGAAATCGGTTTCATTCCAATTGGATTTTTTCAACCCATGTTGATGCGTATCCCAGTTTCCCCAGACATTCATGCTAAACCCTTTGTATCCCACCGTGGCAGAGGGCTGGATCACAGCGCTGTCTTTGCTCAACTCCCAGCCCCGCCAGATGTATTGACTGAAAACGCCCACATCAGCTGAGGCGCTCGGTTTATCTTCTTCCGCCATCTTGGGTTCTTCTGCACCTTCCTCACCAGCAAAGGTGGTTTGGTATCCGAATGCAAAAGCCAGGAAAAACAAAATAGCTGTCGTCGCCAAGATTCCGATTTTCATCGATCTCCTCCTCATCTTCTTCATTTCTGAGCAATCTGCAAATGCAATTGGGTCTTTAGCCGTCTTTATCATCTACTGTTGGGCATAGGATGAGACCTCGAAGTCAGGGTAGGCGTTTCCACCATGTTCGCCATAATCAAGACCCTCAGCCTCTTCTTCAGGCGAAACCCTCAGACCTATTGTTTTGTCAATCAACTTAAATATCAAAAATGCCGTCACAAACGTCCAAACAAAGCAGACAACGATTCCAAGTACCTGTACGCCGATGATCTTGGCCGAGGTCCCGCCTATATTAAAGATACCAGCCGCAAGGGTTCCCCATGCACCATTTACTCCGTGTACCGAGATGGCGCCAACCGGATCATCTATCTTGATCCGGTCAAAGAAGACCACAGAGAATACAACGATTATTCCGGCAGTCGCTCCTATTATCACCGCGCTCAGTGGCGATATGCTTGCGCACGGGCTTGTGATGGCCACCAGACCGGCCAAGGCCCCGTTAAGACTCATACCAACATCTGGTTTTTTAAACTTGATCCACGACGTTAACATGGCGAAGATAGATCCGGCAGCCGCGGCAAGGTTTGTGTTCACAAAGATCATGGCAATATCTTTGCTGGCAGCAGTGGTGGAGCCGGGGTTGAAACCAAACCATCCTAACCAGAGAATGAAGACCCCCAGGGCAGCCAAAGGGAGATTGTGCCCCAATATAGGTCTTATACTGCCGTCTTTTCCATATTTTCCTAGCCTGGGACCAAGGACGATGGTCCCTGCCAATGCGGCCCAGCCCCCAACGGAATGAACCACGGTGGATCCAGCGAAATCAATAAAACCGAGTTTCTCGAGCCATCCACCGCCGTGGAAAAGTCCTCCCCATGCCCAGCTCCCGAAGATCGGATAGATCAGTGCACTTACAAAGATACTGTAGATCAAGTAGCCTGAGAACTTGGTCCTTTCTGCCATGGCCCCTGATACGATGGTTGCAGCCGTGGCGCAGAAAACGACCTGGAACATCCAGAAGGCCAGGACCCACGGATCACCTTCTGCTTTGAAGTCGCTGAGAAAAAAACCCGTGGTTCCTATCCACCCTGATTTTGAAATGCCAAACATGAGCCCAAAGCCGATGGCCCAGTAAGCCAGAGAACCCATGGAAAAATCCATAAGGTTCTTCATCATGATGTTGATGGCGTTCTTGGCCCGGGTGAATCCGGCTTCCACCATGGCAAAGCCCGCTTGCATAAAAAAGACCAGGGCCGCAGCCACCAGGGTCCACACATAATCCGCATTGGTCTGAACCAGTTGGATCGCCTCTTTATTGGATACGGGCGTTGGGGGTTCGTCTCCGGCCCATGTTACGGAAATCGCACTCGTCAGCAGCATCAAAAATAGGACAATCGTTTTCATTAATGCCCACCTCCCTCTAGATGACATCTTTACCGGTCTCTCCGGTTCTGATGCGGATAACGTCTTCAATCGGCAATATAGAAACCTTTCCACTTTCCATCGCCTATGGTGCCTGTGTGGCCCTGCTTTTGAATCGAGGCCACAGGTTCAGCGGTCATGATGGCTTTTGGTTCCCCGGGACCATTTACCGCCGATTCATAGGCAAAGGTTGTGCCAGGGTCTAAAATAGGGCGGATTAAACCGGATAACTAGACGAAACTATGGGGTTTTAAATAGTAAAATGGGAGGAGACGCAATTTTCTTGATGTTACAAAAATGTATCAATGTAGCCATTACTCAACGAATTTGTAGGGTAAATTCCTATTAACAACTATTTTGTAGAAATAAGGCGGCCGGGGTGAATGGGGTTTGGTGAAAAGACGTGGTGGTCAGTATGCTGCTCAACTGTTCTCTAATCTGAAAACTTGGCCGGAAAAGGCGGATCGGCAACCGGGATTTTTCCAGGGATAATCAGAGCCGTCAGGGTTCCGTGCCCCAGAAGTTTGCCGGTTTCTCCTCTGACCTCACAATCCGCATAGCCGATGGTCCTGCCCAGTTTGATTTGGTGGCCCTTTGCAATCACCTTCCCGGATATGGAAGGGGCAAGGAAATTGACCTTCAAATCAACCGTGGTGAGTCCTGCATGTTCATCCTCAATGCCGTAGTAGAGGGCCCAAGAGGCCGCAGAATCGACAATAGATGAAAAGACACCCCCATGAATTGCACCACACGGGTTCAGGTGCTTATCGGCAAGACCGATTTCCGTGGTTGAATACCCAACGCCGATGTCCTGCATCCTCATTGATAGGAGTCTAAAGAAAGGGGCGTTATTTATGACAGCAATAAGTCTTTCAACATGCGCCGGATTGGGTGTTTTCATGATCTTCTCCCACTAATGCGCCAGATATTACCGAAGATGTAATACCTAGCGGTAAAATTTTCACGCCGGCCTGCAAAAAGGTCTAAGGCGGCATCGCATCAGGTTAGGAATCTCAGTCAATCCCCCTTTCCCATGACTGACAGAAGCCTGCGCCTTAAAGAAAAAGACCCCTTTCGGATATGGTCGAGCTTTTCGCGCGCCGCTTTTTCTCCTTCAGAAATTAGATCCATAGCGCGGCCAAAGTCCGTCCAATGTAAGTCTCCAACCTGTGGAAGAATAACTACATCTGCCTCTTGGAGTAAACGCTGTTCGAAATAAAAGAGCCCTATATTCGTGGAACGGACATAAATATCCACGGCTGATGAAAATTTCTCGGTAGAGTGAATTTGGCTGTTCACGCTCACTGCCACAATAAACTCTGCCCTCTCTGCTTTCGCTACTGTTGTGGGTACCATATAGGTTATCCCCCCATCGGATAAAAGCTTTCCATTAGTCTCCTGCGGTGATATAGCTCCTGGTACCGAACAGCTCGCCATCACTGCCTCACGCAAAGAGCCCTCAGAGATGACGATAGGCCTACCGCTAACAAGATCCGTGGCAACAGCCCTGAAAGGGATTATCGTGTCTTGTATCTCAATATCAGGAAGAAAAAATTCAATCATGGCTTGGAAATCTTCATTATCGAGTATTCCTGCCTTATGCATAGCCTGGGCAAGCAATAGGCGGTTCTTCAGAAAGGCTTGAATTTTTTGAGACAGACTCAATTTCTTATTCGCCTCAAAATCTCTGATATTCTTAAGGGCGGAGTGTCGATAAATCGGACTTTCCAAAAAGTCTTCTATTCTCTTCTCTAATTCAAGAGTCTTAAGACCACTGGCAAAGGCCCCACCCACCAATGCTCCGATACTGCTCCCCACTATTATATCGATGGGAATAGACTCGTCATCAAATACCTTGAAAACTCCAATGTGAGCGAGACCACGTGCCCCTCCTGCTCCAAGGGCAAGACCAAGTTTTTTCCGTTTCCATATCATTGTTTAATTCCTCATCACCGATCATACCCAAAAGGAGTCAAGAGCATGTTGACCTCACCCATCACCACAAGACCCGTATTGATCCCGGTATGCATCCATACGGGCCTTCCGATCTTCTCCTCTATTTGCGGGCTTATGGACCGGACAAGACGATTTATCTCCGTTGCAGCCTTGACAGCCCTGATCGGATCATCCTCATGGGTCTTTGGGGCGCCAAAGATCGCCATGATCGTGTCTCCGATGGACTTTTCGATGAATCCGTCACGATTCGACACAATCTGAGCGACATTACCAGAGATATGACCCATGACCTCTTTGACGTCTTCGGGATCGAGCTTCTCGGATAGGGACGTAAATCCCGAAAAATCTGAGAAGAGAACGGTTACATATTTTCGTTCTCCCTCTTTTTCCGGGACACCGGCCTTTTCTACACCGGGGTCCAGTTTCGTGCCGCATCCTTCGCAGAACTTGTCCCCGGGAAGGTTCTCAAAACTGCAGATAGGGCAAATGACGGATAATTTGGCCCCGCATTCTCTGCAGAACTTTCTCGCTTCTGGATTCTCATCCTGACATCTCGGACATTTCATTTGCGATACCCTCCCGGCAAATGGCCAAAAAGGCTGGGTTAAGAAAAAGGGAAGGATTTAAGGTTCTTTGCCCGTATCTTTATCCGTTTAACGTCTCGATCGAACTGCCGGGTGTATGTTGGAGTACGCATCAGATGCCTAATTTCCTGAACCCATCATCCGCGTCCTCGCACACGGCGAGATTACGTCCAGCGTCCGTATCGCCAAATGTCTGACGTGTGGTTTCATTGGGTATGACTATGTCGAGGGGAAGCCCTTTTCGCAGCTCAACTTGCCTGTAAAAAAGGGGAATCGCTTGAGTGGTGGTCAGTCCCGGATCACGGAATACCTGTCTTTTCTACCCTGTCTTTCAGATCGGGTTCGATCCTGGCTCTTACTGTTGATGTCTTATTCAGGACTCACCTCCATTGTGCCAGTATGTAGCACAGATGAGGAACATTTTCAAAATTTCAATGCACCCCCTGACATGCCGGCATGGCCAGTCACCAGTGCAAAGGGATTCACCAAGATAAGAAGAAGACAAAAGTGACTTAAACCACGATATTGAATATTATCCCGGCAAATGATTATGAAAACTATATTGCAGCTGTGACTGGGTGGGGGACTGGGTGGGGGATATCCTTCAATAGTTGAATAAGTTACAATCCTGCCGCCTTAATCAGGCCTTGTGCAACAATCTCGGGTCGTGCAAAAAGCGTCTCATGCCCGCCTTCAATCTCAATTAAATCATACTCTCGAAGGTTCTGGGCCATCCCCATATAAGCCCCTTCAGGCAGTGAGCGGTCGTCCCTGCAAAACAGGACTGTTTTGGAAATATTGAGCTTTTCGAACTCCTTGGTGCTCACCTTAGTAGTAAAGAGGGCCAAAGGCTGAGGGACAAGCCGGTCAATCAAAGCATCCTGGATATCCACCGGTTCTCCCGCCATGAGCATCCCCCTGACGAAATCCTCCATCACCGGAACGCTGTTATCCGGCAAGGCGTTGGCGGCCGATGTCATCGCCTGGGCAACATCGGGTGGCACCAGATCGAATTGGGCCGTGCTATCAGAGAGAATAAAGGCATTGTGAAAAACAAGCCTCTCGATCTTATCCGGCACCCTGGGGGCGGCCACCTGAAGAAGGAACCCTGCGCTAGAATGCCCAACCAGAACAACCGGCTCAGGTTGTACCCTGAGGACTTCGACGATTTTTCCCACATAAGAATCAAAAGTTATCTGAGAGCGGTCATCTCCCGGACTGTGCCCAGGCATGGTGGGGGCTTCTGCAGTATGCCCCACGTTTTCCAATTCTTTTTGAACGCCACTCCAGCACCAGCCCCCGTGCCAGGCACCGTGAATGAGAACGAAGTGTTTGCCCATGGTTCATCTCCCCATATTATCGGTGAATAAGAATCGCTTCGTCTAATTACTATCGCATATATAGGACCAAAATCAAGTCAAAACTGACATAAATCCCGTATTCAGTAAAATGCTGTTTTGGCCTTGTAAGTGTTTGGAATCATTATGTGTTCTTGCCTAGGATTTCTGGGCTACAATTATTAGTGGATTGAAAATATGATTCTATTTCAATATGTTACCATTCTATAAAAACCTTCACGTGGCGCCTTACCCCTCCCGGCGATATTGTGATATTTGAGCGAAAAGCGGGATGTCCCGAAAAGCAAAACCCCATTTCTCAAACGGAATAGCAGTTTTTGCCTACTAATGAGCTGTTGGATTTTTTGTATTGACCTTTGGCCTCCAAACCTTTAGCATTAGTCTGATTTGACCCCTCGGATAAGCACTTGAACCATATTGCTTTAAAAAGAGCTTAGGTCAATGAGCATCTCCAAAGCCCATCTGATAAACTCAATATGCACTCGCTTTGACCTCCCCAGGTGCCACTCCGCCCGACCTACCGAATCTCTTCTGGAAATCATCAAGATGACCCTGCAAAATGGTGAAGATATTTCAGACATATCGAAGGGGCTATTTCAAGGGAACCAATCCCCTCCATAGAAAAAATCTGGCTGGTCCTTTGTTGATTCTTTTCATCTTAATCCTGGTGATTCCACTTTTAAACGTTAAATATCAACTAGTTATAAAACAGCCATCACACTGCGTTGCAAATCGATAGGTACTCGTTTTTACGAAAAACCTCATGATCAATCAAATAAATGTTAAGATATTATTTGAAACCCTTTCATTAAACCTTCCCTTGTGAAAATAAAGAATGAAATTAAATAACAGGGACTTAACACGATTCATACCGATCAGATGATCCTAAAATAATTCAAATAAACTCTTTACATTATATCGGATTTGTGCTATGATCCCTCAATTAATACCTTTACTAATGGAGGGATCTCATGGCTGTCATCTATCCACATTTCCTGCAAGACATTCTCAACGTCCATGTCAATATTCAGAATCAAATCCCTTACCCCTTCTTCGACAACGCCTGTATTCGTTACGAAGCCTTGAGGTCCGTTCTAGTAGAGGGGATTAAGATCAAAACGGTCATGGATAAATACGGACTGACAGATTATGCATATCGAAAAAGTTGCTCAGCTTTTCATCAATTTGGCACCCCTGGACTCATTGGAATCGACTCTAAACAGTTGAGCGAAGACTTGCCTATTGAAGTAGAGCGAATGGTCTTCGTTCTCAAAAAAGCAAGACCATGGATTCCCGCAACAAAAATGATTCTTATCATTAAAGGGTTCAACTACGATGTTCCCCTTTCACTCATGCGCCATCTTTATGCTTCCTATGGTTGGGCACTCGGAACCAAACCTTATACTCAGGTGGATTTTTACTCCTTAAATCTTAAAGTCACCAGACTTATTAAACTTCAGTCCCAATCTATTGAAAAAGATTCTTTCTTTGACAACAACGATCCTCTACAGCGTCTCCTTGAAGTTTTCCGTACGATGGGAACCAGAGGGATTACCAATCGCTATCCGGGCTCCAGGGTTTGTTTTGAACAACATAAAAAGAATTTCTTCTCCCTGGGGCTTTTGGGCCTCCTGGATCGATCCCGCTCTTGCTTCCGAAATTCCAAATTGGGCTTCGCTGAGGAAGGCAGAATCATCCTTTGCAAAATTCAGGAACCGCAAAAAGATGAAGCTTACTATCTGAAGATATTGGAGAGCAAAAAAATCCACGTTGTCCCCACATGCATAACAAACATCTTCACCCGATGGAAGGTTAGTCAATTCCAGTCTCAATTTATAGGAGAGCTTGAACGTCTCCTTGAACCGGAAAAAGACAAGGAGACTTTCATCCTCCCCATTAGGGAGTTGCCCCCAGCACGTCCCATAGGATTAGACCTGGGCTTTATCTCTTTTGTAAAAGAATTGGCTCAACAACCAACACCTCTTGCAAAGCCCGGCATCTTTCTCTTTCTTCCTTACTTGAATCGTGTGAAACTCTTTGAGAAGGCCTCTTGCATCATGGATATAGATCCGGCCAAAGGATATAGTTGGTTCTCAGTGCTTCTACTCAATCTGGGCAGAATACTTGGAGGAATTTCTTCCGTATCTAAGGCCTGCCGAACCCATGAGCTCACTATCCCTCTTATTGCAGGCTTGGTGGCCATGCCTTCAAAGGATTCTTTTTTGAATAAATTGGCTACCATCGATGATGACCAACTACTTCAATTGAGACAGCATTTGACTCAAGCAGCAAAATTGCATCAACTCATTGAAGGAAACCGTATGGCTTTTGACTTTAAAATGAGAGACTTTACCGGCGATGATGTAGAGCTTAAAAACATCGGCAAAGCTCCTTCACCAAAAAGAAAGATTTGCTTTCCAGGATTCCGGCCCCACCTCGCCTGGGATGTAGATACAGGGGCCCCCATTTCTCTTGAATTTCGAAACGGTAAAGCCAGAGCTTCTACAACGATTAAAAGATTTATCAGAGAGCTTATTTTACAATCTTTAGGAAATCAGGCAATAGAACATGTCTATCTCGACAGTGAATATACAGCCGAACATGTTTGGAAATTTATTGTCGATCCGCAAAAGGGTCTAGGGGCCGACTTAACCATGTGTATCAAACAAAACAAAAAGGTCAAAAAGCTTATT
The DNA here is from genome assembly GCA_964639275.1 of uncultured Desulfobacteraceae bacterium. GTDB lineage: Bacteria > Desulfobacterota > DSM-4660 > Desulfatiglandales > Desulfatiglandaceae > CAZXCQ01. Next base: position 10,436 of record CAZXCQ010000164.1, read on the forward strand.
GATTCATTCCTTGAAACAAACCCAACCTGGCTCTATTATGATGAAGATCATACCTATGCCGATAAGACTTTCCACATTCCAATTCAGCACACTGAAAAAACCCTTCAATGTGTCCTCAAACGCAAGGAATCTAACGGTAACTTGAGATGCTTTGGTTCCACATTGAAAGGTCTAGATAGCATGGGTATTCTCGAAGAATATAGAGCTCGCTGCACAATTGAAATCGGCATCAAAGATCTCATCGAGAATTACTTTTTCAACAACATTCCTGGGATCGATCCCCATCGTATCAACATCCATTATTTTGTTGTAACACTGGCCCGCATCCTGTATGAGATGTTTTGTCAGGATTATGAAGAAGCTCGAAATCCAGATGGCACCAAGAAAACAATAGACACCTTAAGATCTGAATTTATTACAGGATCCAACGCCACACTTTCCAGAGATAAAGATCAACTTATTCTCACGTGGAAAGATTATTATCCTGAAAAACAGCACAAAATATTAGAAACTTTATTTAACAAGCTAAATGAACAATCTCAACAAGGCTTCCCTTTCTTGGGAAATCTCAGATTGAGATTCCAAATAGATCCGCCCCGCCCTAAAGAAATTTATAATCAATTTAAACGCCGAACCCTTGAATTTTGATTGCAGTTTTTATGATCACCTCTGTGAAATCGCCCCCTCGATATGTCTGTATTTAAATTCAGGATCAATCACTATAGGATTGGCGATTGTCGATTTGCGATTGTCGATTGAAAAATATCTAAAAAACAAGATGATAAATCCCCAAGAACCCAAAAACATTTTCTTGAACACTATAGTTTTGGCCTTCTGGGGCGGCCCCTGTTTCCCGGTTTTAGCTTGCTCCTCCAAGTGGCTAAAATGCTCCACCAGAGCCGTTTCATAATGCGGTAATTCCTCTGATGTGAAAAGGGGCTTTGCTCTAATTCGGCTTAGCAAGTCCGTGATGAAGTATTTGCAATCCTCTAATGTCCTTTGCCCAGCGAAGAAATTGATTATCAACTTTAAATCAAGATCTAAAGATGACCAAATCCAACGGCGGCCATACTTTCTTTCGAAGTCTTCCTCTGAAAGAGATTTCTTTTTTATAAAGGTCCACAGTTCATCTAGTTGACATTCGATGAAGCATAAATCGTGAATCAGATTTGAAAGAATGATCTTGCAAGGGTGTACGCCTGATATTACGTTATATAAAGCGAAAAACCTGATAATGAAATCTAGAGACTATATGAGACTCGGACCGAAAAGCAAAACTCCTGTTATTCATGCTTCAAACATTTCCTTCTTGGAAAATCAAATCAGCTTCTCTTCTGTCATTGAAGCTCCTTTGACAGAGTCTCAGAAACAGGCTCCAAGAGCACTTGAGGTGAAAATATGGCAAAATATGGTATGATGGGTCCATTTTGTCATATATGTGAAGGATCAAACCGTAACAAGCCGATTTTTAAGTACAAAAAACTACGTAATATGAGGCGTACACCCTCTTGCAATGTTCCCCGGCTTTAAGTACGACACGGTTAACACCGTCTTTATCTAGCTCAAGGAGCTTAATTTAACCCTTTATTAGGGCGATACTTGCGAAGTTCGGGATAAATATTCACCCTTCCGTAAGAACCCATCAACAGATACTTTTCGAAATTCCCGCAAAGGGGGAAATCCAGGGAAATCAACCAGTTCTGCATTCGCACCTTCGCTGAAGTTACGGCCTTGTAGGCTTTTTGTGAGACCGTCAAAAATAAATTACATAAACGACTTGACAGAATTACGACGTGTGTCGTATATTATCTAGGATGCACGTCGGAACTTGAAGGAGGCTGTCATGACAACAAGAAACCAGATGCCTTTGCCGGGAGGAAACCTAGAGTTAGGCCTTATCAGCGTCCTGTGGACGCGCGGGGAAGCCACGACACGAGAGCTCTTCGATGCAGTCGGTGAATCCCGGGGCATCGTGTATACCACGGTGGCGAAGGTCCTTGATCGGCTCGTCGAAAAGGGGCTCGTGAAGCGCCGCCGCCTTGGCCGGGTCTATGTCTACTCTGCTGTGGTCAAGCGGGCCGAGACACAACGGGCGATGGCTCGCACGCTGCTCGAGCAGATTGTGGGCGAAGACCCGGAGCCTGCCGTCGCGGCTCTGATCGGCGCGATGGAAGATGTATCGCCGGCGCTCCTCGACCAACTGGCCACTGAGCTCGCCGCGCGGAAGGGAGGGCAATGATGGCCCTGTGGATTGCATTTCCTGCGCTTGCCGCTGCGCTGTTCGGCACCGTCGTCTGGGTTACGGCGGCAGGGGTGGGCCACCAGGGACGAGTCAGAGACCTTTCGGTGTCCAAAACGAGAGCATGGTGGCGACTCGTCTGGCCGGTCTTTGCCGGGGCACTAGTCGTCGCATTCCTGACCGGGTGGGCCCTTCAAGAGGCCAACCCCGCGGACGAGTGGGTAACCCTCAAGGTGCGAGCGCTCGCCGGAGTGGTTCTCGCTGTGGTTCTGCGCGCTCTCTTGCGTGCTCTTCGCTCCGTGCGCGCTGCCAGACATGCGGGGGGTCCGATCGTGACCGTCGGTCTCCTCCGCTGTCGCACAGTGATCTCTGACGCCTTCGAAAAAGCGGCGAGCCCGCAGGTCCTCGCTGCGGCCTTGGCCCATGAGGCCGCGCATGCGCGGTATCGTGATCCAGTTCGGATCTGGATGGCCCAGATCGCTACCGACCTGCAGTGGCCCATGCCGAGAGCGCGTCGCCGATTCAGGAACTGGGTGCTTGCCCTCGAGATGTGCCGTGACGACGAGGCCATTGACTCTGGCGCCACTCCAACCGCGCTTGCCGAGAGTATCCTCCTGGCAGCGCGGCTCCACTCCGGATGTGCCACCTTGTCGCGCGCGGCCGTCACCGGTAGTGGCGAGGGCCTCGTGCTTCGCGTCCGGAGACTGTTGTCCAAACCCGCCGTGTCTGGGGATGGAACGATGCCTCGACAGCGTTTGACGGGACTCTGGTGTTACGCCGCCATCGCTGTAGCGGGGTGGCTGGGTGCTCTTTACGGTGACGCACTGCTCATGCTGCTTCCGGGGGTAGGGCGATGAAGTGCTAGATCACTCTGCTGTCCGCTCTCTTAATCATCGAGGGGTATAGCGGCAGATGAGATGATCGCGGGATATATACACTTCGGCCGCAGGGCATCCATGCCGATGATCGTGTCGTCTTGTCGCAAAAGGGGCGTGAAATGGTCGGGTAGCGGCTAGGACAAGCTGGTGATTGTGCAGGTGGCGGAGGGCCGTAATATCTCAAAAAGTTCGGATAAGAGATGGAAAAAGTGCAGGACATTAGTCACCATGGAGGCTATGCGCACAATGCATGAGACCAGCAAAGTTGGGTTGGGTTGGGTGCCTTTCATTCTTGCGGGACTGGTTGTCGGCTGCGTCCACTACAAGCCTAAACCACTCGTTCCGGCGCAAACGGCGGAAAGGCTGGAATCGCGCTCTCTTTCAGATCTGGGCCTGCGCGCGTTTCTTGAAACCAACGTGCCGGCCATGGTGAAGACTTGGCCGCGTCGTTCCTGGGATTTCGCAGGCTTGACCCTGGTGGCGTTTTATTACCAGCCCAGCCTGGAGGTGGCGCGGGCGCAGTGGGCGGTGACCAAGGCGGGTATTCGGACAGCGGGTGCGCGGCCCAATCCGACCCTCACAGTCGGCCCAGGTTACAATTTCACCACCACCGAAGCCACTCCGTGGTTGCCGTTTGTGAATCTGGATTGGCCCATCGAAACGGTCGGCAAGCGCGGTTACCGCATCACGCAGGCCGAGCGCATCTCCGAATCAGCGCGGCTGAATATCGCGAAGTTGGCCTGGCAGGTGCGCAGCCGGTTGCGGGCGGCTTTGGTTGACTTCGTGGCCGCGTCGCGGCGCGACGCGCTGTTGCAGGATAAGACACTACTTCAGGAGGAGAGCCTTCGACGTCTTGAACAACAGCACGCAGCCGGCTCTGTTTCGATTGCCGAAGTC
>CAZXCQ010000165.1:0-14424 GCA_964639275.1 uncultured Desulfobacteraceae bacterium
TTGGATCAGAGGGTTTTACGGCTTCAATATATGCGGCGACAATATATTCTTCGATGTTCTTACCTGGAACCCACTCCCTGATAAAGTCGCGACTTTGATTGTTGGGGATGATCTTGATGCCCTGAAAACCAACATCTTTAAGCATCGCCTGAATGTCTTTAATCTGTGCCGCTCTTCCTACACATGCCGACAACAGCGCCAGGTCGTTCTGGACTTCTTCCGGAACAGGAGCCGTGGCCACAATGTCCGAGATGGCCAGACGGCCCCCCGGCTTTAGCACCCGGAAGGCATCGCGGTATACGCTCTGCTTGTCAGGGGAGAGGTTGATCACGCAATTGGACATGACGATGTCAACGCTGTTATCGGCTACAGGTAGGTGCTCTATCTCTCCCAGACGGAACTCAACATTATCCGGCTCTATCCCTTCGGCGTTCTCCCTGGCCTTGCTCACCATTTCCGGTGTCATATCTACACCGATTACCCGGCCCGTTTGCCCAACCTGCCTAGCCGCCAGAAAACAGTCAAATCCGCCCCCGCTGCCCAGGTCAACGACCGTCTCGCCGGGTTTGAGAGAAGCAAGGGCCACGGGGTTACCACAACCAAGCCCCATATTTGCCCCCTCGGGAACGATCGCAAGGTCCTCCTTTGAATACCCCATGGCCGTTGACATCTGCTCCACAGAAAGTCCCTTGAGGTTGCACCCGCACGACGATTCAGCCCCTGTTTTCTCAGAGATATCTGACGGAGCACAGCACGTTGCATTTGTGCCGGCTGCGAAAGCATGGGTTCCGGCTGATGCCACCCGCCCATACCGGTCACGAACGCTCTTTTTTATCTGCTCTTTATCAATGGTACCCATATTTCCCTCCACAATTTGTTGTTTGGTATTATTCGACAACTATCGAATATTTTGAACAAAAAAAGCCCCCTACCTATTGCGAAAAAAAACCTCTCAACGCCGCCAGGGCCGCCTGATCGATTGAACACTCGATCTTCTGCCCACACCTTTCCATGCGGATGAGACCGGCTCTGCGAAGTTCCTTGATATGATGCGAAATAGTAGATGGTACAATACCCAGGTCCTGACCCAGTTCGCCCACACAGGCGCATCCTTCGGGCTCCACATTATCGTTGATGGTAGTGACGGTGCCTGGCTGGCAACATGAAATCAACCGCAGGAATATCCTGAGCCGGTTCGGGTTTGACAGTGCCTTAAATACCTCGGCGAACTTTTCGATGTTTTCAGATTGATGTTTCGACATATTTCGAATTATAGTTTCCCGCTCCCCCCTTGTCAAGATCTTTTTTTAAATTTTAAGCAGAAATCCGCCGAAGCCTGCCCCGGATCCCGGATCCAATCCGGGACAGGCTCTCATCCGGGGTTCACCGGAGAGACGACTCTTTACGAGACCATCAACGTGAAGAAAGGATGTTTTGAAGTTCTTCTCTGAGGTAGATTAGCCGCTCCACGTCCTCGGGTCCAAGTCGCTCTGCCTCGGCCTCTCTGCTGATCCGCTTTCGCAATCGTTTCAGTTCGTTTTCGATATCGATGAGGCTGTTGAGCATCGTGTTCTTGACATCGGGTAGAGGCCTTTCCTCCTCTGCTCTCTCAAAGGAGATCTCCTTGGGTTTGAGGATGAGCCTTTCTTTCCACTTTGGAACATAGACTTCCAGGTTGAACCTTTCTTTGATCTTGTCGGCCAGGGTCTCGCTGGCAGAGGGTTCTCCGTGGACCGCAAAGACACGCGGGTTGCTTTCGAAGTGACTGACCCATTCGAGGAGGTCATTCTGGTCCGCGTGGGCTGAGAAACCTCCAATCGTAAATACCTTGGCCTTTACGACCACGTTTTCCCTGAAGATCTTCACCTGCTTGGCGCCGTCCACAATTTGCCGGCCGGTTGTCCCCTTTGCCTGGAAACCCACAATAACAATACTGGCTCCCTCCCGCCACAGGTTGTGCTTGAGGTGGTGTTTGATACGGCCCGCCGTGCACATACCGCTCCCGGCAATAATGATGGCCGGGCCTTTCTTTTCATTGATGGCCTTCGATTTATCGGTGTTTTCAGTAAACTGAAGGTTGGGCATACTAAACGGGTCATAACCCTGATCCACAATGGCCCTCGCCTCCGCGTCGTAATATTTCTTGTTCTGTCTGAAGATCTCCGTGGCCTTTATGGCGAGGGGGCTGTCCAGATAGATGGGTATATCATCGAGTAGACCCTTGCGGTGAAATTCCCCGAGGATGTAAAGGATCTCCTGGGTCCTCTCCACTGCAAATGCCGGGATGATGGTTTTCTCGTTGTTTGAGACGGCATATCGGATGGCCTCAAGGAGTTCCTGCTTGCTATCTTCAAAACTGCGGTGGATACGGTTGCCATAGGTCGATTCCAGAAAGAGGTAATCCGCGTCAAAAATCTCATGGGGATCCCGTACGATCAGCTGGTCCTTTTTGCCCAGATCCCCTGAAAAAACCATTTTCAGCGATTCCTCATTTTCCTGAAACCACAGCTCCAGAATGGAGGAACCCAGGATGTGCCCGGCGTTTCTCAGGCGCGCTTTGATACCCGGCTCGACCTCAATGATCTGATCCCTTTCTACGGGGTAAAGATACCGAAGGCTTGCCTCTGCATCGGCGACCGTGTAAAGGGGGGTGACATCCCCCCTGTCCTGTCGTCTGTTTTTCCTGCTCTGCCATTCCGCATCCATCTCCTGGACGTGCGCCGCATCCAGGAGCATAATCTCACACAACTCGGCAGTGGGCGGTGAGGTGATAATGCGACCCTCAAATCCGCTGGTCACGAGTTTGGGGATTTTTCCGCTGTGGTCAATGTGGGCGTGGGTCAAGAAAAGGGTTTTGATCCCCTTTGGATCAAAGCCCCAATCCTCCCAGTTGCGTCTTTCCATCTGCTTCCCGCCCTGGAAAAGACCGCAGTCGACCAGGACCTTTTTCCCCTCGGAGCTTTCAATAAGATAATTTGATCCCGTAACCGAACCGACACCGCCCAGACATGTCACCCTAACCATTCGACTCTCCTTTCTGATCAAGCATTTGCAGCGGAAGGACTTCGCCTTTGCAACCGGATGCACCGCTCGGGAGCATTACCCGTCTTTTACCAATGATAGTCATTGCCTCGGCGCATGGGCGACAAAAAACGTTTACCCTCGCCTCACATCATGCTATCGTTTCGATCGATCCTGACCCTTCCGTCTTAGTACATGGTTTCATAAATACGAGCACCTGAACACGCTTTGAAAAGAAATATGTCACCGGATTTATGAGACGAAGCACTTAGGAAAGGCATCTTGTTTGTCCCCAACAACGCCATACTTGCCAATGTAACATAACATCTTGCATTGTGTCATGGGGTTTTTGGAGTTCTGTAAAGACAGCGCATTTGTAACACCTTAGCCTTTTGAAACCCGGGGTATGGGGGTTCCCGGACCCCCATACCCCTGTCCAAGTGCCGATTTTGAAAAAAGCTAAATTGATACGAAAAAAGCTAAAATCGTAAAACTCAGGAAAGGAGGGGATCGAAATGGCATGCAGGAGGTTCTGCAGGGTTTTTTATGTGGTGCTTTCGATTCTTGTTTGCCTCTCGTTTGCTGCAAAGGCCCACACTCAGGAGAAGAAAGACGTCTCTACAAAAGATCTTCAAGAGTTGGTGAATCTGATGGAAGATCCAAAGAAACGAGAGACCTTTGTGAAGGATCTCAAAGATCTCATAGACGCCCAAGAGGCCACAAAAGAGGCGGGGCCGTCAAGCGCCGAAGCAAAAGGGAAGAGGGAGATACTCCTGATAGAAACGATTTTTTCCAAATTTGAAATCCTCTCCAATAAGGTCGTATTGGCCGCCGGCAGCTTGGTTGACTGGGTTTCCAAATTGCCCGGCGCCCCGGGCAGGACAAAGGCATTTCTGGCTCAATCGAAAAACCGAAATAGTCTCTTGAGACTCTTTTTTGAAGTTATATTGAGCATCATGATTGCGATGGTCATCCGGGTTTTCATCGGAAAATACTTATCGAAATCAAAGAAAAGTACACAAGCCCTCGGTTCCAAACTATCTTTCGGATCTGTGCGGTTGATTCTGGAGCTGATCCCCTATGCAGTCGTCCTGGCATCCCTTTTTATCCTGTTCCATTTCCTCCCATCCTTTCCCTCTGGTCATTCCCTGAGCATCCTGTTCTTTACCGTTGTGCTTTTCTATCGGATGGCCATTGGCGTTTTTAGGGTCCTGCTGTCCCCCGATGATACGGGTATGCGTATTATCCCTTCCAGCGATGCCAACGCCAACTATGCATGGGTCTGGTTGCTTCGCTTTGCTCACTACACGGCCTTCTATGCTTTGTTTACCAGAGTCCTGTTGGTCGCAGGGGTTGCCCCCCAAACCTACTCATTTATTCGCGCTATACTGCTGGTTGTGTTCCCTTCTATGATAAGCGTCCTGATCATGCAGGTCGCAAGAGAAATAAAGATAAAATCCGAAAGCCCCTCCAAAAATGACGGCCGTGAAGAAAAAAGAAAACATGGATCAAGGGCCTTTATAAGACCAATTCTTCGGTACTGGCCAATGCTGGGGGTTGTCTATTCATGGGTGATCTTTGTTTTTCTTATCACCCAGAATGATAAGGGGTTTTATTATCTCTTTGAAGGGACGTTATGGACAGCCGTCATAGTCTTGGGCCTGCTCCTGGCCCTAAGAGTGCTATATTGGGTCTTTAAGAAATTTTTTGCAATCAATGAAAGAGTGAAAGAGCGATTCCCGGGACTCGAAGAGAGGACAAACCGGTATATTCTTATCCTCAGAAGGGTCTTCAGGGCAACTCTCCTTATCATAGGCCTGGGGCTTATTGCCCATGTCTGGGGTATCCCGATTGCATCAATACTCGGATCCAAGACAGGGTCCCTGCTCATTCTCAGGGCCATATCTATCATAATAACGGTTGGGATTGTTTTGGCGATTATGGAGACCAGCCAGTTTGTCGGTGATTATTTCTTAAGGCAAAGGGAAAAGAAGAAGGTCACCCAAAAGGCAAAGACCCTGGTCCCTGTTCTCAATACGGCCATAAAGATCGGAGCGGGTTTTATCGGTGGTATTGTTGTCCTGGATTGCCTGGGGGTCAACACCACTCCCATACTGGCCGGGGCCGGTATCGTAGGCTTGGCGGTTGGTTTTGGCTCTCAAACGCTTGTAAAAGATCTTATCAATGGTTTGTTTATCTTATTCGAAGAGAGCATTCGCGTTGGAGACTTTGTAGAACTTGGAAAGAATTCAGGAATCGTTGAAGGCATCGGGCTTCGGACGGTTAAGCTAAGGGATGTCTACGGCAATGTCCACGTTATCCCGAACAGCTCTGTTGACGCCGTCACCAATATGAGCAAGGAATTCTCCAGGGCAGTTATAGATATCGGCGTGGCGTACAGAGAAGATGTTGACGAGGTCATCGGGATTCTGCAAGAGATCGGCGAAGAGATGAAAAATGACCCTGAATATGGAGAGAGCATACTGGAGCCTTTGGAGGTATTCGGTCTTCAGAAATTTGATGATTCAGCCATTGTCATCAGGGTCCGTTTGACCACAAAACCACTAAAGCAATGGGGAATAAAAAGGGAGTTTAACAAGAGGGTAAAGAAGAAATTTGACCAGCGAGGGATAGAAATCCCCTTCCCCCATCGGACCATTTATATGGGGGAACCAAAGGAGGGACCTGCTCCGCCCGTACATGTCCAGCTGGGCGAAGGAAAAGCGTAACTGGGGCGTGTGATTTCTTTACAATTAATGAAAAATGCGGCGTTTTGGGGCTAGAGAAAGAGGCTCATCACCGGACCAGAACAAGCCTCACATCCATCACATTGGTCTTTGTCGGCCCCGTCATCAGAAGGTCTTTTGTCTTTTCAAGATAGTGATACGCGTCATTGTTATAAAGAAAATCCGCAGCCTCCATTCCCGCATCCCTTCCGCGTGCCACGGTGCGGGGGTCCACCACGGCGCCGGCTGCATCTGTGGGGCCGTCATTTCCATCTGTCCCTCCGCTCAGGATGACCACCCGGGGGGGCAACTCTGCAAGATCCAGGGCCGCAGCAAGACAGAATTCCTGATTCCTTCCACCAAGGCCGCTTCCCCGAATCGTCACCGTGGTCTCACCCCCTGAGATAATGCATGCAGGGGCCTCGATCGGATGACCGGTCTTTAGGATCTCCTTTGCGATAGCGCTGTGAACCCGCGCCACCTCCCTGGTTTCTCCTTCCACCATCGAGGAAAGGACCAGTGTCGTGTAGCCCAATGCCTCGGCCTTCTCCTCTGCAGCCTCAAGGGCCAACATATTGCTACCCACGATGATGTTAGAGACATGTCCAAAAACGGGATCATCCCCCTTGGGGGTTTCCGGGATCTCTCCCTGGGCCCCCGCAGTGATGCGCTTGAGGATCGCCGGGGGGATATCCTGAAGATCATATTTCTTAAAAATCTGCAAGACCTCCCCAAAGGTGGATGGATCAGGGACAAACGGCCCGGACGCGATCACGTCCATCCGGTCTCCTACCACGTCCGAAAGCATTAGGTTGACCACGGTGGCAGGATATGCCGCCCTTGCCATCTGACCCCCTTTGGACAACGATATGTGTTTCCTGACCGCATTGATCTCGTCAATACTCGCGCCACAGCCAAGGAGGCTGCGGGTGAGGTCTTGTTTCTCCAAAAGGGTGATTTCCCCGGCAGGCTGAGGCAGCAGTGCCGATCCACCGCCGGATATAAGAGAGAAGACCAGATCTTTTTTATCCGCACCCTCCAAAAAGTCCAGGATCCTTCTGGTCCCTTCCACACCGTTTTGATCGGGCACCGGATGGCCGGCCTCTATAATCTCCGTAAATGCCAGGCTTTCGGTGAAACCATATTTGACATTGATGATCCCCTTGTAGATCCTGTCGCCCAGGAGCTCCTCCATGGACCTGGCCATCGGTGCGGTGGCCTTTCCAGCGCCAACAAGCGAAATCCGCTCATAGTTTGTCAAGTCAAGTTGGCTCTGAGGTCCCCCCTCTGCCCCCAAGCGGAGCATCTCCCCATTAAGGTGCAAAAAGCGCTTCACGGCATGGTAAGGATCCACGGCATTAAGACAGCCCTTGAATATCTCCTGGGCTTCAGCGCGTATCTTCCGCATTGTGTCATCATTCATGACATGAACCGTCCTTCTGTCCCTTACTATTTGGGCTCCTTTTCTTGTGCCTCTGTTTCTTGTTTCCTCTTGACGACCTTGCCTAGCTTTTCAAGGGCATTCCCTGTTTCATCCCGCAATCTTTCCAGCTGTTTTGAGCTCTCCTCCTTCATCCTCTCCAGGCTTGTCTGCAGGTTTTTGATCTGGACATTGAATGCTTCCTCTCTGGTGGTCGCGGTGTAGGCAGCGATAGACAGAATCAGTGCAATGATTGAGATCAGCAGCGCCAGGGTTGCCCTGAACCCCCCTTTGACAATCTTTGTCTCCTGAGCCATCACAATCCTCCTTTATGATACGGTTTTTCTCATTTTTTCGATAAACCCCGTATTCCGCAAAATTCCCTTCTGACCTTGTAAGTATCTGGAATCATACTGTGCTGTTCGCTCATATTTATGGGCTACAATTTCCAGTAGATTGGAAACATATTGCCATTTTACTATGTTACAAATCTGCTTTCCGGGACACGGGATAAACCGGAAATTGACTACTGAATATAGAATTCAGTATCACCTTCTTTGCCTCAGAGGGCCAAAAATTCCGTGGGATCTAAAGCCGAGCGAATATGGAATTGAAAAATTACCATAAATTTGTCAATATTATATAGCACATGCGGATTCAAGTTGCAACCCGCCGCAACGCTATATTCCCATTATTCAGGTGTTACCAGTCGGGCTGTATCAATTAAGCTTTTTGTAACACTTTACCCTTTTTCAAGACTGACAATTAGACAGGGCAATGGGGGGTTCGGAATCTCCATTGCCCATCTCCCGGACCCTTGGGGTTGAATTCGGCGGCGCTATAGGTATTGTGCTTTTTCTTGCCCAGTCGATATCGATCGCATTCTACACGATCGGTTTTGGTGAGGCCATGACCGGCATTCTGCCCAGCAGCAGCACACTTTCGCCAAGGCTGATTGCGGCCCTTGCAGTCTCATTCCTTTTTGTCTTCGCCTGCCTGGGTGCCGATTGGAATAAAAAGACCCAATGACGAAAATGGGGATAGAGGGTCGGATTCAGGGGATGGGGGAACCCCGGGAAAGCCCGAAAATAAGTGACCTCAGTCTTTCTACTGGAGATTATTCTACAACCTCTTTGAGCCACCCGGAGATCTTTTCGACTATGGGTTGACCCTTCTTTACCCACGCGATGTGTCCGAGAGAATCAAGACCGATGTCCTGCGGGGCCACGTGCCAGTGGGTGATTTGGGCACTAGGGAATTTGGAGAGCAATTTCTCCACCGCCTTTTTTGGGGCAAAGGGGTCGCCCGAGAAGGATATGGCAAGGACCGGGGCACTCAGCCGGGGCAGCATCTGTTCATAATTCAGTGTGGCGTTCCTTGGCTCGTAGCGGCCGGTAAGGGTCGTGTGTGCCCAGTCTTTGATATGGGTCTTTGCCTCGGTCCCGGCAAACCCCACCCGCTTTCCAGGGAAATATCCCAGCACCTCTGAAATAAGACGAAATGCCTGGGTCATCAAGAGCAGACGAATGCTATGGGGGAAATGCCACCCCCGATAATAGACAGATGGACAGGCTACCTGGATAAGGGCATCGATTTCGCCGGGGCTGGCACTCATGTATAGGGTACTCAGCTGTCCACCCAGGCTGTGACCGAGCAGCACCTTTGTGGCCCGGGGAAACAGATGCCCAGCCGCCCCCCCTTTTTTGTTGACACCCCATCCGCTTTATCCTAAGAGGGTGTGGCTCGGAGTGACGTTGCGGCGGCGCCACGGGTAAAGCAGGGCACAGGCAGAGAGGGCAAAGCCAATAATGACTTGTGTGATGGGCATAGATATCGGTTCTTCGCGTTCGAAAGGCATCATACTTGGCGAGGGAGAGGTCATCGCTACCCACGAATCCCCGTCGGGCGGAGATCTGGGGGCCGCCGCCGGGAAGGTGAGGGAGGAACTTCTTGCCCTTGGGGGTCTATCGGCTGAGGACATCAGCTACGTTGTGGCCACAGGCTATGGGTCGAAGCAGGTGCCCTTTTCCTCTGAGGTGATCTCTGACATCTCATGCCACGGCAAAGGCGTTCATCATCTCGCGCCTTCCATAAGGACGGTTGTTGATGTGGGGGACCTATCCAGCAAGGTCTTTGTAATGGACCACAACGGCCGTCTTGTCAGGTTCCTGTTGAGCGGGAACTGCGCAGGCGGGAGCGGCCGGTTACTCAAGGTGATTGCCAAGGTGCTCCAGTTAAAGGTGGAAGAGATCGGATCGCTGGCATTGAAATCCAGGAAGCGGATTGAGTTCAACACCGGTTGCGTGGTCTTTGCCGAATCCGAGGCGGTTTCAAGGGTGGCCGAGGGGGTCCCCAAAGAGGATCTCCTGGCCGGAATCCACAGGGCCCTCGCCGCCCAGCTCAACAGCCTGGCAGAGAGGTTGGGGATTGAAGAGGATATGGCGCTTGTTGGTGGAGGTGCAAGAGATGTCGGGCTGGTGAAGGCCATGGAAGAGATCACAAACCTTGACATATTTGTTCCCCCGCGACCCCATATGACCGCGGCACTGGGGGCGGCTCTCCTGGCCGGGGAAAAGAAAGCGGCCCGAGATCGAACTTGAGATGGTGTGGTTCTATCTCTGTAAGGAAAAATTTACTTGACAAAAACGCATTATTCGGATTAAAAATCCTTAGATGCCTTGATTGGTCCTTTTGGGGGCCTCGTCTCTTCGGGTAAAAAGAGGCGTGGGGATTCTTTGGGGGAAGGTTTTTGTGAGATAAAGAAATGGATCATCCAATGATTCCAATATACGACACGCGGTTTTCCATGATCGTCTCTGATGCCCATGGGGTGGTGTGCCATTTTTTCTTTTTTAGGAAGATCGCTCCGCCCATAGGCTGACTTTTACCAAACTAAAAAGGCCGTGGGCGCCAATCCTGCCCACGGCCTTTTTTATTTTGAAAGGAGATCAAACGGATGAATGCCAGAAACAGTATCATTTTTTCAAAGGTCGAGTCCTATTATCAGGACTATGGGCAGAGGGCCAGTGAGCTGAACCGTGAGGGAAAGAGGCTCATCGGGTATGTCTGTTCCTTTGTTCCTGTGGAGATGATTACGGCAGCAGGATGTATTCCTTTTCGAATAAGGGGGGATGTGGGAGAGCCGATTACAAAAGGGGATAACCTTTTGGAGACAATCGTGTGCCCATTTGTACGCAGTTGCTTTGACCTGGCAGTCAAGGGCAAGTATGATTTTCTTTCGGGTGTCGCCATCCCGCATGCCTGTGACAGCATGACCCGGAGCTATAACACCTGGAGATACTCGCTCGAGCTTCCATACACGCACTTTATCAATATCCCCTCTGTGGTAAAAGAATCATCATTTGAATTTTTTGGTGACGAGTTAAGAACCTTCAAGAAGTCCCTCGAGGAGTTTGTGGGACGCGAAATTACAAACCATGATATCGCCAAGGCCATTGAGCTCCACAACACCTATCGCGACAGGGTCAGGGCGATTTATGAGTACAGAAAATCCGATCCACCCATGGTCATGGGGGTTGAACTGATGAAAGTCGTGACCGCTGGAACCGGCCTGCCTGTTGAGGAGGCCATCTCACTTTTTGACGAGGTCCTGGCGGAATTGGGCCAAAGGGACGGTTCTCCTCTCAAAAAGGGCCCCAGGATTCTCGTTGACGGCGCCTGTCTGGATAATGTCGAACTGGTCAAGATCATCGAGGACAGCGGGGCCAATGTGGTTGCAGATGTCATCTGTAACGGGACGCGGGATTCTTTCCCCCGCACAGATGAAGGGGGAGATCCGATCGACGCCCTGGCCCATCGTTATCTGGATAAGATCAATTGCCCCAAGACTTACAGGGATAACAAGTCAGGGACCTTTGATGGGGACATCGCCTCTCGCTTTGGTGATATCGGTTCCTTTGCAAGGGATTTCAACGTGGACGGCGCCATCCTCTATGTCTACAGGTATTGCGACCCCTTTGGTTTCGAGGTCCCGGCGAGAAAGGCATATTACGAATCTATCAATATCCCGCTGCTATACCTGGAAGATCAGTATTCGACGGGAACGATTGGGCAGCTCAGGACGAGAATTCAGGCCTTTCTCGAGATGATCGGCTGACCCGGATCTTGTGATAAGGAGGATTAAGGTAATGGCTGAAGAAACACAAAAGAAACACAAAAAAAGGATGACAGCAACCCGGGCGGCCGCCTCCATTGGCCCCATGGTCAAGGAATTTTTTGCCGGCACCCTACGGGCGAGGGAAGAAGGGACCAAAAAGCTGGCCTATACCTTTATCGTTTGCACCCACGAGGAGATCCTGTATGCCATGGACGTGCTTCCGGTGTGGACAGAGAACTTTGCAGGGATTTGCGGGGCCAAGAGAGACGCGGAACGATTCCTCCAGAGGGCGGAATCCCTGGGATTTTCACGTTCCCTCTGCACCTATGCACTTTGTGGCCTGGGATTTGACCAGTGGCGAGAACAACTGGGAGAGATGCCGCCAGATCCCCCATGGGGCGGCCAGGTGAGGCCCGATTTTATGATATCCTCAGGGCAGATCCTGTGCGATCCGAGGGCGAAATGGTATCAGGCCACCCAGCAGTACATGCCGGATGTGCCGATCTATAACATCGATCTTCCGTATCCCCTTTTCGACCCCAAACGAGACCACAGGGAGGTCTGGGACTATTATCACAAGTATATCGTCAGGGAATTCAGCGGCCTGATCTCCTTTTTGGAGGAGCAGACCGGCAAGAAGATGGACTATGACCGGTTGCGTGAACTCGTGGCACTAAGCGACAAGACCTGGAACCTCATTGAAGAGACCTACGACCTGAGGGCTGCCGTTCCATGCCCCATGGGCACGGGTGATGCCATGAATACCATGGTCCCCCTAAACTTTAAGATGGCCACCCGGGAGGCCTATGATTTTTTTTTGGCCCTCAAGGCAGAGCTTGAGCAAAAGATCGCCAATAAGGAGGGCGTGGTCCAGAATGAAAAATACCGGCTCCTTTGGGGCGGCGGCCTGCCCGCATGGTATGCCTTGAATGATTTTAACTACTTTAACAGCAAGGGTGCCGTGTTCCCGGTGGAGACTACCTACAGGATGGTGGCACCCATCCACGAAATGGATATTCCCAAAACCGATGACCCCCTCGATCACCTGGCCTGGCGGTGGCTGGGGTATTGGACCTTCTGGTATGACAGGGCCAGGCAGCGCCCCGGGAGCGAGCCGGATGTGGAGCGTCTCATCAACTACATTGAACGATACAAGATCGATGGGGTTGTCATGCACGAGGCCTTCTCGTGTCGGACCTGGCACGTAGGATTGATCTGGCAACTCCATCAATTGGCAAAGATCTATAAACCCATTCCTGTGCTGATGATTGGGTCGGACGGGGAAAAGAAGAAGGGCCTGAGAGAAGTTCCGTCTCTGATCCTGGAGAGTGACATCATCGATATCACATCCTATTCCGAGGTGGATACGAGAAACAAGATCGATGCCTTTATAGAGACCCTGGAATCGATCGCCAGGAGCAGGGTCAATTAGCCCGGGGAGACCATGGCGGCGCATTTTGCTGGCGTTGATATCGGTTCAACCATGACCAAGGCGGTGATCCTCAACCAGGGGATCCTTACCACTGTTATCGGCCCCACCGGTCCGGAGCACCGGATGTTGGCCAACAGGGTTATGGAACAGGCCTTGAACCAGGTAGGCCTTCCCTTTTCATCCATTACCTATGTCGTATCGACCGGATATGGAAGAATCAATGTCCCCTTTGCTGACAAACAGGTCACAGAGATCAGTTGTCATGCCAAAGGAATCTTTCATCTCTTTCCCCGCGCGAGGACCATTATCGACATCGGGGGGCAGGACAGCAAGGCCATCAAGATCCATGGCGATGGCAGGCCGGCGGATTTTGTCATGAACGACAAATGCGCGGCAGGGAGCGGCCGGTTTATAGAAGTCATTGCAGATACCCTGGGACTTCGGCTCGAAGACATGGGCGACATATCCCTCCAAGGCAAAAATCCCGCGAACATCAGCAGTCTCTGTACCATATGGGCGCAGCAGGAAGTGGCGGAGAGTTTGGCAAAAGGGGTAGCGATTCCTGACCTGGTCGCCGGCGTCCACCGGTCGCTGGCAGACAGGGTGGCCAGGATGGCCAGACGGCTCCGGATTGAAGACGAAGTGGTGCTCACGGGGGGTGGGGGTAAAAACAAAGGCCTGGTCCATGCCCTTGCCGATGAGCTTGACCGCGAGATTGTGGTACCCGGCGAACCCCTGATAACCGGGGCCCTTGGCGCGGCCCTGCTCGGCAAAGATATTGTGGAGAAGGCCGCGCGGAACAACATCTCCCTCGAGACAAAAGACCGCGTCCTGGAGACAGTTCAGATCCTTTAACTATCCCTCCCCCTATTTCCGCAGACAGACCACGACAGGGCCGGGTCTGGACTTTGCGCGATACCTGTATCATAGTAACTGCTACGCCGTGTGCAATAATAACTTCCCTGCCAACACTTTAGTAACACTTTAGCTTCGTGAAAACCGGGGAATGGGGATTCAGAATCCCCATCGCCCGACTTTCAAACGGCTAAAGTGTTACAAGAAATCTAGATTGATACGATGAACTCAGTTTTGCCGTGCCCTATAGCATGTTTAACAGGATGATCGAACGGTTTGAATAAACGAGCTATTGATGACTTTTCCGTCCTCCTGCTCGACATAGGCAACACGTTTATGTTCGGGTGTGACCGGTTTGGGGAGGAGGAAGACTAACTTACGACCTATCGTGGGGCGGGTGGGAGGCTCCTGGATGCCCGCTCCCTTTATTCCATCATCAACACCGCCTTTGGCAGGATCTTGTCGGACTATCGTGACCCCGCCCATCACGAGGAATTTGGACCAGTCCGCGGATACCTTGTTCAGGTTCTCGAAAAACATGACGTGCCATCGTCTGAGCCTGCAATTTTGGAAGAGGTCTTTGGTCGACATGAAGTTGGCAGGGTGCCCGAGTCGCACGCCGACATCCTTCGCAAATTGAGCCTCAAGTCAATCATCGTACCGACCGAGCGGCTCCGCCGGAAGCAAGATGGGCCGTTTACCGGTAAAGTCACTTCAGAAAAGCCCTGATCCTTGCCCGAGAGCATGGATTCATATCCCTCGCCTCAGATAAAGCGGATTTTATTACCGGAGAAATAAACTGGAATTCCGATATAAGGATTAAAAAAATGTGAATTTTTTCAAAAAAAATTGC
>CAZXCQ010000166.1:0-2554 GCA_964639275.1 uncultured Desulfobacteraceae bacterium
TGACGCCGCAGGAGGCCTCCAGGATGAGGTATCGCGCTTTAAGGTAGATTAGGGGGGATGGGAGGGCGGAGCATGCTGGTATTGTTCTTTTATCTGGGAGATGTCAAGTATAGCATCAAGTGTGAGAAGGTGAGAGAAGTAGCCCCCATGGTCACACTTAAGGAGGTGCCCAATGCCCCTAAATATTTCGCCGGGCTGTTTAATTACAGGGGGATGATTGTCCCGGTCATTGACCTCTCCCAGTTAATCCGGGGATGTCCCTGCGAGATGCGGCTCAGCACCCGCATAATCCTTGTGGATTATCCCAGGGAGGGCCATGACCCTTATGTCCTGGGTCTTATGGCGGAGAGGGTCACCGAAGCAGTGAGAATATCAGAAGACGTCTTTATCTCTCCCGGTGTCAATATGGGGCAGCCCTCCTATCTGCGGGGCGTTGTCATGGAAGAAAAGAAGATGATTCAACATATCGATTTGGATCTCTTGCCGGATAATTTCAGTTTTCTGCCCATGCTTCAAGATAGTCAAGATCATGCAGAACAATAGCATTGAGTCTTTATTGGAGGAGAAGATAGGGCTTTCCGCAGAGTCTGTCGGTCCCGAGACCATAGCAAAGGTCGTTCAGCTTCGGATGCGTGCCTGCGGGCTGACAGAGCCCAGCGCCTACCTGAGTCTTCTCAGCACATCAAGGGAGGAATGGGAAGAACTGATAGAATCAGTCGTGGTCCCGGAGACATGGTTCTTCCGGAACAGAAAGTCATTTACCTATCTGGGGCTTTGCACAAAACGTAAATGGGTGCCCGAGCATAATCATAATAGTGACGTGCTCCGGGTCTTGAGTATTGCATCCTCCACAGGCGAAGAGCCCTACTCGATCGCTATGACCTTGCTGGATGCAGGCCTGCCAGAGGGGCGTTTTTCTATCGTCGCGTTGGATATAAGCAACAAGGCCCTAAAGAAGGCAAAAGGGGGTGTTTATGGGCCTGAGTCTTTCCGGGGGGACAACCTGTCGTTTCGAGGGCGGTATTTTGAGACAACACCCGCGGGTTATCAACTGGACATCTCGGTCAGGAGGTGTGTCCATCTGGTAAAGGGAAATATACTGGATGGACAATGCCTGTCAGGGGAGACCCTTTATGACATTATTTTTTGCCGCAATCTATTGATCTATCTAAGCCCCTTGGCAAGAAAAAGGGTCATCGATGTGATTGATCGGTCGCTGGCAAGCACGGGCATCCTTTTTGTAGGGCATGCTGAGCGACCGCTGGTTATGGCCATGGGTCTCCAATCGATACGCGAGGAAGGGGTCTTCGCCTTTTGCCGGGCGATTGAGTCCCCTGCACAAAAAAGATCCGTAAGAGCGGCACCCCGGATAAGATTCGAAAGGAGAGGCCATAATCCGGACGAATCCCCGGTCCGTTCCGGCTCTGCTCTCGCCCCGTCTCCCTCCAATAGGTCTGCTCCCTTGCGCCATAGTCTTTATCAGAAAGTGGAGCGAAGACAGCACCTCACCGGGCATCTCAGACTGCTTGACAGGGCGCGGAAACTGGCGGATGAGGGCGCTTTGGAGGAGGCTATTCGGCTCTGTGACAGGGTCCTGGATCAAGATGCCACCCAGGTCCAGGC
The DNA here is from genome assembly GCA_964639275.1 of uncultured Desulfobacteraceae bacterium. GTDB lineage: Bacteria > Desulfobacterota > DSM-4660 > Desulfatiglandales > Desulfatiglandaceae > CAZXCQ01. The sequence goes on from CAZXCQ010000166.1 coordinate 1,624, forward strand.
CCATTACCTGATGGGACTGATATGCCTGGCCATGGACAATGAGAAGGATGCAGAAGAGTGGCTCAATCGGACCGTCTATCTTGACCCATTGCACCACGATGCCCTGAATCATCTGGTACTGATTGTTGAACACCGGGGTGATCGTGAAAAATCCCAACAGCTTCGGCAACGCGTAAGACGTATTCGTCAGAAAGAGGACATGGCGTGAAAGACCTTGTTGTCCTAAAGGAGGAAAACTGCTGGAAGCGGATCGGGGTGTGGGGACAGGAAGTCCCCCGCTGCCCAGAGCTCAAGCGGGTTATCCACTGCCGTAACTGTGAAGTCTTTACCCAGGCCGGGAGGACTCTCCTGGAGCGTGACCTTCCCGAGGATTATAAAGAGGAATGGACACAGGTATTGATTGAAAAAAAGGAGGAAGAACTCCCCGGGACCTTGTCTGCGCTCATCTTTCGAATACAAAGAGAATGGCTGGCACTCCCGGCGCGTCTGTTTGCCGAGATCATTGATCCGGGTCCGGTACACAGCGTCCCCCACATGAAAAACCAGGCGATTTTGGGGGTGATAAACGTTCATGGCGAAATCCAGTTATGCATTTCGCTCCAAAGATTGTTGGGCCTGGAGATGGAAGAACCCGTTAGAGGACAGAACCGCAAGGGGCACAAAAGGATGATGGTGGTCAATAAGGATGGTGAGCAGTGGGTATTCCCGGTTGACGAGATCTACGGAATCCATCATGTCCGTCCGGAACGCTTCCAGAATGTCCCCGTCACTGTGGCCAAGGCCAAATCGACCTTTACCAAGGGAATCTTTAAGTGGGATGACAAGTATGTGGCCTTTCTGGACGACGAGCTGCTGCTTTATACACTGGCAAGGAGTATGCACTGACCATGGGAAACGGAGAAGATTTGATCGATTCTCCCATGCTGGATCT
>CAZXCQ010000166.1:2654-14415 GCA_964639275.1 uncultured Desulfobacteraceae bacterium
ATGCACTGACCATGGGAAACGGAGAAGATTTGATCGATTCTCCCATGCTGGATCTTTTTCGCACCGAAGTGGAGACGCATGTGACGACCCTAAATGACGGTCTGCTGGCCCTGGAGAATAATCCATCTGCCACGGATCGGTTGGAGGCGTTGATGCGTGCCGCCCATTCCATCAAGGGCGGGGCACGCATCGTGGAGTTGGATCCGGTCGTAAATGTCGCTCACTCCATGGAAGACTGCTTTGTTGCCACACAAAAAGGGGAAGTCTCTCTGGGCTCCGATCAGATCGATATCCTCCTCAGCGGCGTTGATATCCTCACCCGGATCGCCAATGCCCTCGGGGGAGGCATCCAGGACTGGCTCACACAGCATCAGGCCGAAATTGACCAGGTGGTTTCCGCCATAAAAGGGATACTGAAAAAAGCGGATGACAGCCCTCCCTTCCCTCCCAAAAAACAACCTGCTTCACCTCCTCCTGAGCAAGAGCGACAGACGGCAGCGGTGAGTAAGGCAGGAATCGCTGATGCGTCAATGTTAGATCTCTTTAAGACAGAGGTCGATACGTATGTGGCCATTTTAGACGATGGTCTGCTGGCCCTGGAAAATGATCCATATGCCACGGATCGGTTGGAGGCGCTGATGCGTGCCGCCCATTCCATCAAGGGTGGGGCCCGTATCGTGGGGTTGGATCCGGCCGTAAAGGTCGCCCATTCCATGGAAGACTGCTTTGTTGCCGCACAGAAAGGGGAGGTCTCTCTGGGCTCCGATCAGATCGATATCCTCCTCAGCGGCGTTGATATCCTCACCCGGACCGCCAATGCCCTTGGGGAAGATATCCAGGGTTTTTTCACACAACATCAAAGGGAAATTGACCAGGTGATCACTAGCCTATCTTCGATCCTTACAGCCGGATCTCCAGAACCTCAATCACCCGGGGCCGTCTCCCCACCCCAGGAGCAGCCGCCCCCGCCCCCTCTTTCTGTGCGGCCATCCGGTGAACCTGCCCTCGTCCCCCTCGACGAAAAAGAGCAAATGGCGGTTAGCGAGAAGATGGGCGAAACCAAACCGTACCACCCGGAGCCGGAGGACAAAGACCGCATGGTACGGGTTACGGCCGGAAAGATCGAGCGCCTTATGGGCCAGGCCGGAGAGGTAGTGGTCAGTGCCCGCTGGCTCCCACCTTTTTCTGCCTCTCTGCTGGAGCTCAAGAAGAATCATATCGAATTGTTCAATATCCTCGAGGGATTAAGAGAGACCTTAGCCCGAAAGGAAAAGGATGAACATGCCCGGGAGTTGTTACTAGATGCAAGGGAAAAGGCCAAGGAGTGCACTCTCAATTTGGCCGACAGGCTAAGCAAGCTTGAGATCTTTACCAGCACCTCGGCCACCCTCTCGGACCGCCTATACCACGAAGTTATTGGCGTTCGTATGCGACCCTTTGCAGACGGTGTCGGTGGTTTCGCCCGGATGGTCCGGGATCTGGCCAGAGAGATGGGAAAAAAGGTCGGATTTGATATCATTGGCAAGTCCACAGAGGTCGATCGGGACATCCTTGAAAAGCTGGATGCCCCCCTCAACCACCTCTTGCGCAACGCGGTTGACCACGGCATAGAGACCCCCGAAGAGCGGCTGGTCGCGGGAAAACCGGAGACAGCAAAGCTGCGTCTGGAGGCCGTGCATCGTTCGGGCATGCTGATGATCACCGTTTCCGACGACGGTCGTGGGATCGATTTGAATAGGCTGCGCCAAAAGATATTGCAAAAGGGCCTGGCAACGGCCGACATGGTAGACAAATTGACCGAACCCGAACTCATGGACTTCCTGTTTCTGCCGGGGTTTTCTACTGCAAATAACGTTACCGAGATATCGGGCCGTGGCGTGGGCCTGGATGTGGTCCGCAACATGGTCCATGAGGTGGGAGGCGTTGTGCGTGCCGTGTCCAGGCCCGGTGAGGGTCTGAGCTTTCACCTGGAACTGCCCCTGACACTCTCTGTGGTCCGCACATTCCTGGTGGAGATCAGCGAAGAGCCCTATGCATTTCCCCTGGCCCGCATCGACCGGTGTCTGGTACTCTCCCCGGAAGACATCCAGACGGTGGAAGACCGCCAGTATTTCCAGTTTGATGATGACAACATCTCCCTGGTTGATGTGCACGACGTGCTGGGCACCAAAGAACCCGACCGCCAAGAGGACAAACTCCACGTAGTGGTAGTCAGCGACAGACTTAACTCCTACGGCCTGCTGGTTGACAAATTCCTGGGCGAATATGACCTGGTCGTGCGACCCCTGGACCCCCGGCTGGGAAAGGTCCCCGATATCAGCGCGGTGGCGGTAATGCTGGATGGCTCGCCGGTTCTGATCTTTGATGTAGAGGATCTGGTACGCTCAATTGATAACCTGCTCACAGGGAGACGGCTCCGGAAGGTCAGCGGCCCAATGGGCAAGATCGAGGCAAAAAGACAGAAGTCCGTCCTGGTGGTGGATGATTCCATCACCGTGCGTGAAATGGAGCGAAAACTCTTGGAGAACAAAGGCTACCGGGTTGAGATTGCCGTTGACGGACTGGATGGCTGGAATGCCGTGCGTACAGGTAACTTTGACCTGGTGGTCTCCGATGTGGATATGCCCAGAATGAATGGCATAGAACTCATAACCAATATCAAGAACCATCCTGATCTCAAATCGCTGCCCGTGATCATCATATCCTATAAAGATAGAGAAGAAGATCGGCTGGGAGGCCTTCAGGCGGGTGCCAATTATTATCTGACCAAAAGCAGTTTCCAGGATGACTCTTTTATTGATGCAGTTGTTGACCTTGTAGGAGAGGCCTGATCGTGAAGATCGCCATCGTCAATGACCTGAAGTCAGCCGCAAAAGACCTGCGCCAGATCGTACTGAGTGCTCCGGGGAACGAAGTATGCTGGGTGGCCCATAATGGTGTCGAGGCCGTAGAGAAATGCGCTGCTGAGAAGCCCGATCTGATCTTGATGGACATGATTATGCCGGAGATGGATGGGGTTGAGGCCACCCGTCGGATAATGAGCCAATTTCCATGCCCCATCCTGGTGGTGACCCCCACCGTAGATGGTAACGCTGCAAAGGTCTTCGAGGCCATGGGCCATGGGGCCCTGGATGCCATCAATACCCCAGCAATGGGAAACGATCCCCTGGCCCGAAGCAGCAGGGAGGCCTTACTAAAGAAGATTGAAATGATCCGCAGGCTGGGAGGACTTCCCCATAAGGCCCCCGTCTCCAGGCCTGCCGGGCAGATCGGAAAGGAACAAGTTCCCCCCCTAATCGTTATCGGCTCCTCTACCGGTGGACCCAAGGCCCTCGCAGAAGTTCTCTCCAAGCTCCCGGCAGACCTGGCGGCAGCGATAGTCGTTGTGCAACATGTGGACGGCGCCTTCTCCGCTCCCCTGGCCGATTGGCTGAATCAACAGACCCCTCTGAAGGTCAGGCTGGCACCTGAGGGAGGCCGGCCGGTGAAGGGGACTGTCTATGTGGCCGGGACCGGCGAGCACCTGGTGCTTACCCGTGACCTCATGTTTTCCTACACCAAGGAACCCCGCAACAGCAACTACCGGCCTTCGGTGGATATTTTTTTTGAGAGCGTCGCCAAGAATTGGCCGCAGAGATGTATCGCTGTTATTCTGACCGGGATGGGTCGGGACGGGGCCGAAGGACTGGCTGCCTTGCGGCGGGAAGGTTGGCATACCATAGCCCAGGATGAAGAAACCAGTATCGTATATGGCATGCCCAAGGCGGCCAAGGAGCTGGGGGCCGCCATCGAGATCCTTCCCACAGGAGAGATCCCCCTGGCCATCCTGCGGTTTCTCCAGAAGTCATCGATGAGAGCCAACTGATGGCAAACAGGGTGGAATAGCGAGCAAGATCAAAGAAGATACTATGCCCGATTCTGTTTCCTTAAGCCCCCATCGGATTACGGTACTCCTGGTGGATGATCAGCCCATCGTTGGTGAGACGGTTCGCAGGATCTTGGCAACCGAACATGACATCGATTTTCATTTCTGCATGGACCCCACCCAGGCCATCAAGATGGCCAACAGGATCTCTCCGACGGTAATCCTCCAGGACCTCGTTATGCCTGAACTCGACGGGTTAACCCTTGTACGATACTTTCGTGCCAACCCGGCCACTCGAGATGTTCCACTGATTGTCTTATCAAGTAGGGAGGAGGCGGTCACCAAGGCAGAGTCGTTTGCGCTGGGGGCCAACGACTATCTGGTCAAACTCCCAGATCGATTGGAAATTATCGCACGCATCCGCTACCATTCCAGGGGCTATATCAACCTGTTGGAAAGAAACGAGGCATTCGTGCAGCTGGAAAAGGCCAACCGCTTTATTCGTAAGACCTTTGGCCGATACCTATCAGAGGACATCGTCAACAGCATACTGGAGTCGCCTGAGGGGGCGGCATTGGGCGGCGAGAAGCGGTTTGTCACGATTATGATGACCGATCTCCGCGGATTTACCTCCATAGGCGAGCGGCTCCCTGCCGAGGAAGTCGTGGGTATTATCAATATCTATCTCGAGACCATGACCGAAATCATCCTGAAATATCACGGCACCATTGACGAGTTTATAGGCGATGCCATCTTTGTTATCTTTGGGGCGCCCATCCTGAGAGACAACGATGCCAAACGCGCCGTGGCCTGCGCCGTTGAAATGCAGCTTGCCATGACCGAGGTCAACAAGAAGTGCAGGGAAAAAGGGTACCCGAAAGTGGAGCAGGGAATCGGAATCAACACAGGTCAACTGGTGGTTGGCAACATCGGCTCAAGCAAAAGGATGAAGTATGGTGTGGTGGGCCGGAACGTCAACCTCACCGCCCGGATAGAGTCTTATACCGTGGGCGGCCAAATCCTGATTTCCGAAACCACCATGGAGGAATGTGGTCCAATCCTGAGAATTGACGATCAGATGGAAGTGATGCCCAAAGGTGTCAAGAAACCCATCACCATTTACGAAGTGGGAGGTATCGGGGGGGAATTCAATCTATTTCTTTCTGAAAAAAGGCCGGTCGAATTGGTGGAGTTGGTAAGGCCTTTGGCTGTCCAGTTTGTTCTCCTTTCGGGGAAACATGCGGGCAAGGACTCCCATGAGGGCAAGGTGACCAAAATGGTCACCAGTGCCGCAGAGATACAGGCCGAGGTGGAAGCCCATAAGCTGGATAACCTCAAGATCACCCTGTTTGACAACGATGGAAAGGAGATCACCGGAGACCTGTATGCCAAGGTCACCCAGGAACTCCCCGGATCTCCCAACACCTTTCGCGTCCATTTTACCTCGGTTCCTCCTGAAGCCGAGGACTTCCTGGATAGGTGGATGAAAAAACAATGAATAACCTGTCTCAAGAACTACCGCCACCCTCGACCGGCCTTACAGCACACGCCATAACCGTGTTGTTGATTGATGACCAGATTATCATCAGCGAGGCGGTCCGTCGTATGCTGGCCGACAGACCGGATATCGTCTTTCATTACTGTCAGGATCCCACGCAGGCCATCCAGACGGCCTGTGACATATCTCCCACAGTCATCCTATTGGATTTGGTTATGCCGGAGATTGACGGCCTGACCCTGGTAAAGTTCTTTCGTGCCAATGAGAGGACACACAATATTCCCCTGATTGTCCTTTCAACCAAAGAGGAGCCGGGCACCAAGGCCGAAGCGTTCGCTTTGGGGGCCAACGATTACCTGGTCAAATTGCCTGACAAGATAGAACTGATTGCCCGAATCCGCTATCATTCCAATGGATACATCCTGCGCCTGCAGCGTGATGAGGCATATGAGGCCCTCCTTGCGAGCCAGAAGGCGCTCACCAGCGAATTAAACCAGGCTGCCGACTATGTTCGTTCCTTACTACCCCAACCGCTCGATGGCGATATCAAAAGCGACTGGGTTTTTATTCCCTCCACTTCCCTGGGTGGCGACTCCTTTGGTTATCACTGGATAGATGATGAGCATCTGGCCATCTATCTCTTGGACGTATGCGGACATGGCGTCGGCGCCGCCCTTCTTTCCATCTCGGTAATCAACGCGTTACGATCTGAATCATTGCCTGCTCAAGACTTCCACGATCCGAGCGGGATATTGGCCGCCCTGAATGATACCTATCAAATGGAGAATCACAACAATATGTTTTTTACGATTTGGTATGGGGTTTACAATCAAAGACAGAGGGATCTGGTTTTTGCCAGTGGCGGGCACCCTCCGGCGATCGCCGTGGTGGGAAACTCATCTGAGGCCAGCGAGACGATCCTCCTCAACTCAGAAGGCGTGGCCATCGGTGCAATGCCTGGACTCAGGTACCACAATACCCGCTTCCAGCTAAAGCCATTTTCCAAGCTTTACATTTACAGCGATGGGGCCTATGAGATAAAGACCCATGAGGGCAAGATGTGGAAGCTGGAAGACTTTGTAGGGGTAATCAGAAGGCTGTCTGCCACAAGAGATTCGACAGTAAATGACATCATCGGGGAGATCAGAGAGGTGCAGGGGGCAGATACCTTTGGGGACGACGTTTCCCTGGTAGAGTTTAACCTCTAGACATCCCGTTTTCTCTGATCTCCTTAATAAACACCTCTACGAGCTCGGCAGAGAGGCCTTTTCCGCTGATGCTCCTCAAAATGGCATAGGCCTCCGTCTTGTCTCTCCCCTTCTGGTAGGACCTCTCGGTGGTAATGGCGTCAAAGCAATCGGCAACGCTTATGATCTTGGCCCCCAGGGAGATCTCCTCGTCCTTGAGACCGTCAGGATAACCACTACCATCCACGCCCTCATGATGGTGTCGGACATATTCCAGGACAGGGCCCAGGAATTCTATATCCTTGAGGATACTGGCTCCGATCTTGGGGTGATGGCGAATTTCTTCAAGCATGTCTTTAGAGATCTTTACATCTTCGCTGGTAAACATCCGGTCGCTGAAACCGATCTTTCCGATGTCGTGGAGCATACCACCGATCCTGATGTTTTCGACCTCTTCGTCGGAAAGTCCAATCCTGCGGGCAAGTCTCTCCGAGTAGACTGCGACCCGTTGAGCGTGTCCTTCGGTATATTTGTCCCTGGCTCCCAGGGCGTTGGCAACGGTAATAACCGTCTGGACGATATTCTTTTTGAGCAAGGCATTGAGCTCACGGAGTTCTTCTATCAGTTGCTCCAGCCTCATCTCCCTGGCCTCTACCTTTACCATCATCATCCCGACGGCCTCAGCAATCCTCTGGATGGTTTCCGAATGGCCAGGCTTTGTAAACTCCATGATGTCGTTGGAGTACTTGCCGTTGGCTACCTCCTCTATGATAGAGATCAGTCTCCGAACTTCATCAGACGAAGCCCCATACTGGTTTGATTTGCCCTCCTGGTCTTTCTGCATCCTTATCGCACCTCGACGCCATTGGCTTGTAGCAGTTCTGATCTCCGCGCGAATCTCCCGCTACACCGGTCACGATTCCTGCGCTGCTCTGTGTGTGAGTTGACAAGATTCCGCCTGAGGGTATATTATGATTTGTGCTGACCTTGCTTTGATCATCTTGCCCAGTAATATATTAGGATAAATGACGTTGTTTGTCAAAAGTTGAAGGCCGCAGAAAAAGTGACTGGCAGACCCGGGATCGGAGAAAAAGATGTTTGGATCATTGCTCACGCTCAAAGACCTGACCAGCGAGGCCCTTTCCACCATTCTCGAGAGGACCAAGCTTCTAAAGACCAAGATCAAACAAAAAAAACCGCTGACCCCCCTCCAGGGCAGGGTGGTCGGGATGCTATTTGAAAAACCCTCTACCCGGACGCGGGTGAGTTTTGAAGCAGCTGCGTTAAGGCTTGGTGGAGCAACAATATATCTCTCCACGAGCGAGCTTCAACTCAAGCGGGGAGAGCCCCTAAAGGATACGGCCAGGATCCTTGGGAGCTATCTGGATGCCCTGATTGCCAGGGTGTACGACCATCACACCGTTTTGGAGCTTTCCGAATATTCAGGAATCCCCGTCATAAACGCCCTGAGCGATCTCGCCCACCCGACCCAGGCCATTTGCGATCTGTTCACGATCCAGGAGGTAAAAGGGGGGCTCAGCGGGGTTACCCTTGCCTATATCGGTGATGGAAACAATGTGTGCAACTCACTGTTAATGGCCTGTGCCCTCACCGGTGTTAACATGACTGCCGCGTGTCCTGCGGGATATCATCCCAATCCGGGCTTTCTTGGGGCTGCCCAGCGAATTGCCGAGAAGACCGGTTCCCGTCTCAACGTCATTGAAGACCCGAGGGGCGCTGCCAGAGGAGCTGACATCCTTTACACAGATGTCTGGGTCAGCATGGGGGAAGAAGAGGAAAAAGAGGTAAAACTCAAGGCATTTCAAGGCTATCAGATCAATGCTGAACTCCTCAGATTGGCGGACACTCATGCCGCTGTGATGCATTGTCTCCCGGCCTACAGAGGGATGGAGATAACAGAGGATGTCATGGAAGGACCCCAATCCATTATCTGGCAACAGGGCGAAAACAAGATGTATGGGGCCGCGGCCATACTGGACTTTCTCCTGTCCCAAGCCACCCGGTAATCCCCCATGGGGCTCTAAACGGGCCTTTGAAATCCTACCGGGGCGGGGTCTTATTGATGACCGAGGGGACCTCAAAACACCCCTGGATGGCCTGTATGGCCGGATGGATCTGATCGGCTGGAACGACCCCTGAAATGGAAGCGACAGAACAGCTCAAACCCAGAAGTTCCACCTGGGCTTCCTCAAAGGCCGTCAGAAGGTCATTTGCAATGCCGTAGCGATCGCCAAAATGCGGGCCATTCATTGAAAAAGACGCCACTGAAGCCACCCTGGTACCCCTCGCTTCATCGGACAATTCTCTCAGGATCTTTTCGCAGTTGGGCATGCCCGAGTGGGGAACACAAAAGAACAGATTTGTCGCCCTATCTTCTTTTGAAGGACCCGTGATCAGGAATGCAAGAGGGAAATCCGGTTGTGAAAGTCCTCTAAAGGCCTCTCCCACCGTCCGCAGGTTGTCCATATTGATCTTGATCTGAAAGAGCCCCTGCTCCCCCTGCCACTCCAAGGCATAGACCTTTGGTTTCTTCTCCTGGTAGGAGGCAACTACCTCTCTGAAAAGTGTTTCTTTACCTTTCTGCGCCAGTTTCCAGTCCGCAGGACTTCGGTAAGCGCTGAAGCTAAAAGGCCCGAACAGGGCATTGGTGGCCCTTTTGATCACCTCTTCACGCAGGACCGCCGAAATGGATGATTGGGAATTGGCCATGGCGACAGGATCAACCCGCTCTTTGCCAAAGGCATCAAGGAGTGCTCCTAAGGTCTCGGGCTTACCCTGGTGGGGAAATATGGATAGGATGACACCCTCTGCAGCGGTAAGGAATGTCTTGCGAAACTCTTTCTTAATGAGTTTCTCGGTCTTTTTGGCCTCATGGGAGTCAACAACGAGATTTAACCCCCATTCTGCCCCTTCCCTCCCGCATGTAAGAAACCGAAGATTTATTCTCTCCCTTGCCAGGAGACTGCTTAATTCCACCGGAAAGCTGTTGTCTCTTGTGGGGCTGGCCACCGAAATCCAGACCACCTCTTTCAAAAGCTTAAAGCCGCCGATTCTTATAGAAGGTGTCATGGGTTACTCGGTTTTCGGATGTCACTGAAGTTGCACCGGGGCAGGTGGTTATAGCAGTTCGCTCACCACCTTCCAAAGGCCTTCTGTCTCGATCGGCTTGGCAATATATTCGTCGGCCTCTGTGGCCATCCCGTCCGCATGGGTGTAAGTGGTGGTGGGGACCGCTTCGCCCACGGCTGTAAGAAGTACAACGGGGATATCGCGGGTCTTCTCATCCGCCTTTAATTCAGCACACAGGACGTAGCCGTCCTTCCGGGGCATCATGATGTCAAGGATGACGAGGTCGGGCCGGCGCTCCTTGATCGATTCCTCGCCCTCTATCCCATCATAGGCCCGTCCCACCTCGCATCCCTTGCTCTCCAGCATCATGGCCACGGTCTCAACCAGATCCGGATCATCGTCTACTACCAGAATATATCTTTTATCCATGCCAGCCCTCCTTATAAGCATTTATCGTCGGTTAATCGTCAATCCTCAACAACCGGTCTGGGGAAGAGACCGCTTCTCTCCACAATTTCTGGCACCTTCTCCTCCCATTCAATCGCCATGATGTGAACACCCCTGACGCCCTCACACTCCTTGAGTCGCTGGATCGTCTCCACACAGATGTTAATGCCTTCATCGGCCTGTTTTTCCTTTGCGACACCGGACATTCTCGCGACCATGTCATCCGGGACATCCATCCCCGGTACACGGTTTTTCATATACTTGGCCATCCCGGCGCTCTTAAAGGGGGTCACGCCGGCCAGGATATAGGTCTTCTCATGGAGGCCCCGATCACGGGCCAGTTTCATCCACTCCTCAAACTTATCGACGTTGTAGATGCATTGGGTCTGAATAAACTCTGCACCCGCCGCAATCTTCTTGGCCAGCCGGGGCACTCGTATTTCAAAGGGATCGGCAAAGGGATTGGCAGCGGCGCCCACAAACATCTGCGGCGGTCGCTTGATTTCGTCCCCTCCCAAAAATTTGCCCTCGTCCCGCATGTGTCTCACCGTCTGGATCAGCTGCATGGAATCCAGATCAAAGACATTCTGGCCCGTCGGGCTATCGCCAAATTGCTGATGATCCCCGGAGAGACAGAGGATGTTATTGATATCAAATGAGGCGGCGCCCAGGATATCGCTCTGAAGCGCGATTCGGTTTCTGTCCCTTGTGACCATCTGAAGGGTTGGTTCCAGACCCATCAGTTTGAGATGGATACATGAGGCCAGGCTGCACAGGCGCGTCACCGAGGTCTGATTATCGGTAATATTGATGGCATCCACATAATCCCTGATCATCTCGGCCTTTTTGGTAATCGTTTCAGCATCGCTGCCCCTGGGAGGCCCGCACTCCGATGTCACTGCCAGATGTCCTGCCGCGAGAACCCTTTCCAGCTTGCTGGGTGTCTTTGTTTTCATAGCCGCACATCCTCCCTGATAACTTTTCTGGGCCCACCGGCGCGCTCCGTGGACCAGTCCTTGATGGGTGTGATCTCTTCGTAGTCATCAAGACGACCCAATTCTTTCAGACGGTCAATAATCAGTTGCCACCCGCAATCAAGTTCCTTGTTGATCTCACAGCTCCCCTTGGTAGAGCCTCCACACGGTCCATTAAAGATCCGTTTGGCACATCTGGACACGGGACAGATCCCCCCAGTCCTGGCCAGGATGCACTGGCCGCAACCCTGGCACCGTTCCGTCCAGACCCCCCTTTCTTCGGTTACCCCCATAAAGCAGGTATCCACACCAGGCAATATCGGTGTCTGCAGATACTTCTCGGCCATAAACTGAACCCCCACACCGCAGGCCAGAGACAGCACCGCATCATATTGATCGATGACGCTTCGTATCTCCTCGAGGTATTCATGGTCACACTGTCTTTCCAGGGTAACCTCGTCAATCTTCACGTCCTTCCCCTCATTCATGAAATACATACGCAGGGCCGAGGCCATGACGGCAACCTCCTTTTTTCCCCCTGCCTCGCAGACGGTCACGCATTCGTTACACCCCGCCATAAGGATCTTTTTGAACCCCTTGACCTCGTTGATGACCTCCTCAATCGGCTTTTGCTTTGCCACTATCATACCAGATACCCCCCTCTTTGTTGACTTGGCTCATCTGTCAAACGTTATTCAAA
>CAZXCQ010000167.1:0-14357 GCA_964639275.1 uncultured Desulfobacteraceae bacterium
TAACACCCCTGATTGTTCCGATCCCGTTATAACACCCTGCCCTAAAGATACAATAAAGGCAGTGGTTTCTTGATCTTATGGTAATTTTGGCGATTACTCGGGGGTATATACGGTTTCTGTATAAAACCCCTCCGCTATAGGTCGTCCGCGGAACTTTTTACGCCCTTGCCGCCCCTGTTCAGGACATGGGTATAAATCATCGTGGTTTTATTCAGTGAACCTGAGATATTGATTCCTTATCTCAGCCTTTGGGAATGTTGACTTATCTTGCCATTATCCCAATGAAGCCTCATGTTGGGATATAGCAGATATTGCAGGTTCACCAAAATGTCATATACGTTGGAGATAGTGCAGGTTTTGTGAGCCATTATTTTCCAGAGGCATCCATGAAGTATATCAGGTATCGCTGAAACCTCAGTTTGGACTATTCCCAGGTTTTCAATGATCCGACTACATAGCAGTGACATGTGATCGGTCTTGAGTGCCCAAGTTGGTTGAGCTATCAAATGATTAAGCCCTCAAATGCGATTATATTCCCCTTAGCAGGTGGCATAATAGGTAAACCCGGCAAACTAGCCTCTCATAGAATTTTCACCCAGTTTTGGCTATGATCGCGTCTCGCCCAACCCCGTCTCTTTCGCTGCACTGCCTAAAGCGTCCCCAAAAGCGCCTCCGTTCTGGTCAGAAAATAATCCATTCCCATCTCTTGGAACATTGCCTGAGCTCTTTTCAGGTACTTCAAGGCCCTTTCCTTCCGGTCGATGTCTAAGGAGAGCTCTCCCAAGCTAAGATGTCCCATAGAGCTCAGCGGTTTTAGCTCCAATTGATCCAATATCCTGATTCCTTGCAGAATATAGTCTTCTGCCTTATCACTTTGGGATCGGTCCGTTTTACCCAATAACCGGCCCATCAAAGTCCATGCCTGTCCTTCCACATGTTTCTCATTGTTCTTTTTAGCTAATCCTAAGGCCTCTTGGACATAGCTCCCCACTTCTTTGAAATTACCCAAAAGGAAATGAGTTTGACTTAAGTAATAATAATGTAAGGACAACCACCATTCAATTCCGGCTTCTCTTTGCGTGTTGAGGGCGTTTTCAATATTCTTTCGGCCGGTATCCGGATCTCCGACTAATCCGTATGCAATCCCTAACCCTGTCCTGGCCAGGGTGGATATAAAGATCCATTCCATTTCTTCGACATATTCAATACACTTTTCAAAGTGCTCCATAGCAAGTTTTGCGTCACCCTTGGTTATCAAGAGATAACCGTACTGCAATTCGGACAGCCCTAAAGTCCTAAAATCATCTTCAGCAGTAGCACGAAGTGCTTTCTCACAATAGGCTTCCCCCTCAACAAAATCCCCTAACATTCCCTTACTATTCCCACAATATGCATATAGCATGGGATATAGACTTACCATCCTCGCTTGGGATTCCTGTTGAATTTTCGTTTTTTCAAGTAGATCAAGTACGCTTTGGGCAACGTCAACAATTTTATAAAACTCCCCTGGGCCAAAATATGAAGTACAGAGCTCAAACGCCAAGCTCGCCATCAGTTCAATATCTTCAATCTTCCGGGCCTCTTCGAAACCCCTCTCTGAATATTTCATTCCCATTGTGTGGTTCCCTTGATGGGAGTAATAAACGCCCATCCCACTGTAAAATCTTGCCAGGACCTGACTATCTTTCAGCTCCTGTGAAAGTCTCTCTCCCTCCTGAAGAAACTCTAAAGATCCTTCAGGGAAACCCAAGACTGACATGGGAATTGCCATGAAACGTAGTATTTCTAGCTTTTTCCTCTTATTCTCTTCGGTCTTCGGCATCCGATCGAGAATGTTGGTAGCCTCCTTGTAAAAGCGAAAGGCTTCCCAGGTTGAATAATTATTCGTTGCTTTTTCTCCTGCCAGCCTTAAATATTCATGTGCCTTCTCCGAGTCATCGCTTTTCGAATAATGATAGGCCAGCATCTCGTAGAACTCTTCCAGCCTCTCAGCGTATAGGTCCTCGATGGCCCTTCCTGTCTTTGCATGAATCTCCTTCCTTCTCTTCAAAAGCAGGCTGCTGTAAGCCACCTCCTGGGTGAGCGCGTGCTTGAAGATGTATTCGAGCTCCGGGAATAGACGCTTCTCATAGATAAACTCCAGCCCTTGAAGATTGAGGAGATAGGACTTGAGCTCCTCTCGCATGCCCGTGATAGTCTGGAGGATGCGAAAGGCAAAATCCCTGCCAATCACTGAGGCTACCTGCATGGTCCGCTTGAGATTGTCTTCTAGCCGATCCAGCCGGGCAGAGATAATCCCCTGGATGGTATCAGGGACCTGAATGTCAGAAGCCTTCCGGCTCAAGACATACTTCTGGTCTTTTCTCTCAATGGAGCCATTTTCCAATAGAGTATGAGTGAACTCCTCCATAAACAGGGGGTTCCCGGCTGCACGGTTGAGGATAAGTTGCCTCAGCTCCGGGGCCACTTCCCCTTCCTCCAGGATGGCCTTAATCAGTTCACTGCTTGATTGGGTGCCAAGTTGATCCAGCCCGACCTTGGTATAATAAGACTTGCTCCCCCATTGGTGGGTGTATTCGGGACGATAGAGAAGAAGCAGCATGATGGGGCTCTTACCAAGCCACCCGATCAGGTAGTTTAGGAATTCCTCAGAGGTCTTGTCTATCCAGTGGAGGTCCTCCACAACGAGAACCAGAGGCCCTTCCTGACTCACCCGAATCATCAGGTCCCGAAGGGCCTCAAAGGTCCTTTCCCTCTTCTCTTTGGGTTCAAGCTTTCCAAAATCTTCATCATCCACCTTGAGGGACAAGAGGGACTGAAAGGGGGGGATCACACCTTTGAGCTTCTCGTCAAGATCAAGGATCTTCTCTTCCATCTTTTTCTTGACAAGAAACTCCCTGTCTCCCTCCTTGATTTCAAAATAGGACCTCAGGATATCCAGTACAGGCAGATAGGCCATGGAACCGCCGTATTGGAGACAACGCCCTTCAAGATAACTGTATTCCCCCTGAGGCAGCAGGTTCCTCATCTCAAGCAGCAACCTGGATTTCCCTACTCCGGCTTCTCCTACGACTCCTACCACCTGCCCTGACCCTAATATCACCTCGTCAAAGGCATCCAAAAGGGCGGCCATGGAGTTCTTTCGGCCCACGAATCGGGTAAGCCCCTTGGTTATTGAGGCCCCTATCCGGGTCTCCACCTCACCGGCCCTGATCAACTCAAATGCCTCCTGTGGCTCCTTCTTGCCTTTGACCTCGATTTTTCCCAGAGACTCAAATTCAAAGAAATCCCTGGCAAGCCTATGAGTATTCCCGGATACCAGGATAGTGCCGGGTCTGGCCATGCCCTCCATCCTGGAGCCCAGATTGGTGGTGTCTCCAACAGCAGTGTAATCCATCCTGAGATCGTCCCCGATCGCCCCCACGATCACCGGCCCTGAGTTAATGCCGATCCGCATCCTGAAATCCACGCCTGTGTCCTTTTTGATCCTTTCCCCATACCCTCCCAGGGCTTTTTGAATAGATAGAGCGGCATAACAGGCCCTTTGGGCATGATCTTCATGGGCAACTGGGGCACCAAACAGGGCCATGACGCCGTCTCCCGTGAACTGGTTGATGGTTCCCTCAAACCTGTGGATCTCGTCCATCAAGATCTTGAAACAGCCGTCCATGATCTGGTGGACTTCCTCCGGATCAAGTTTTTCAGAGATTGAGGTGTAGTCAGCCACATCAGCAAAGAACACCGTCACCAGTTTCCGTTCACCTTCTATGGAACTGCGGGTCGTGAGAATCTTATCGGCCAAGTGTTTGGGGGTGTAGGATTGGGGCTCGCAATAGTCTAGAGAAGGGACTTCTTTGGCCTCTACTAAGGAATGCCCACATTCATTGCAAAACTTACTGCCAGGCTGATTCGTTTTGCCGCACTCTGGGCAGGCAATTTCCAATTTAGCTCCACACTCATTACAAAATTTCGCGCTCTCTGTATTATCAAATTGACATTTGGGGCATTTCATTGTTGATGCCCTCCAGAGCTAAAGAAAAGTCAGTTGGAAGGGTAACAAGGCGCCTAACTCGCTTTTGATAAGGTTGAGTATAAGCGAGATGCTGGTTGGTGTCAATTCAGGGACAAATCCCATTTGTTGTATGTGTTTTCAGCCCTTCCGAGGTGAAGTTTTCGCACACCATTATGGCCCCTGAGCAATCCCATTTGGTAAAGCCTTCAAAATGAAAGGTTGAAAAGCCAAGAAGCGAAGCCTACCCAAATAAGCCTGAGAGACAAAAGGGTTAGGAATCATAGGTTAAAACGGAGCCTGACATACGTTGGAGGTATCTCAGCTTTTCGTCCTCACCATATTTGAGGGCTATCCATAACATCTCACAACTCTTGCCGAAACCTGAATCTTGACTCCATTGCAAGTTTCAAGGAGTCGATTTTGAGCAGGTGTCAGCGATCATTGTACTCTGGAGATTGCTTCGCAGACGCACTAATCTTGGTGAAATTTCGATTGAGATATAGGAATTCTTGCATCAGAGGGTTCCCCCAAATACCGGGAAATCTCGATTATCTTCCTCGATTTTTCAGGTACAAAACTGTCATTCAGGACAGGACTTTTGTGCTGTCTTCGCTCCTCCATGCCTTATCTTCGTCTTACCTCAAACCAGCCTTTCGCAGGGCATTGATAAAGCGTTCTTTGTCGGCCTTCTGGAAATTGTAATAACCGTTCTTGGCGATATCCTCTAAGGTGATTTTAGGGTTTATTCTGAGAACCTCTGTGGCTTGAGCTCGGGCCTGTTCCATGCGGCCTGCCATGCTGTATGATGCTGTCAAGCCAATGCGGCCATCCATATATTCGGGCCAGGGATTGATCGATTTCTTAAATGCTGTGATGGCCTCCTCATACTCCCCTATCATAAGATACGGGACGGCTAAGAACCAGCAATAATAGGGTGGGGCCTCAGGCGGAGCTTTGAGCCTAATTGCTTTTTCGGCCATCGAAAGCGCTTCCTCATACTTCCCTTCATAGATTAGAACGGCTGACAAACCACGATAAGCCCAAGCGTTATCAGGGTGGCTACTGAGCACTTCGCGCAGTCCCGCACGTGCTTTTTCGATGTTTCCCAACCCGACGCGGGCAATGGCTAACTCACCAATGTACCAACTTGTAGGAATAGGATTCAGGCTCGACGCCTTTTCGAACATCTCAACGGCTTCTTCCGGTTTGCCTGTATTAATAAGGGCGCACCCCAAAGAAGCATGGGAAAAATCATTCTGAGGCTCGCGACTGACCAATTTTTCAAATACCGTAACAGCTTCCTCATTTTGGCCCGTATAGAAATAGGCCCAACCCAATCGTACCGGGTACCAGCTTGGAGGCTTGGGGTCCATACGGATCGCTTTCTTAAAGAACTGAATAGCCTCCTTGAACTGGCCCGAATTATACAGATAAAGCCCAGAGAGGGCATTTACACCACTGCTTCCGGGATCGAGAGAGAGTGCTTTCTTTTGGGCGGCCGCTGCCTTTTCGAATTGCCGTGTTTTGGCATATACATTGGCGAGCACCATGTAAGAGCCAGCGCTTTGTTCATCAAGAGAGATCGCCTTTTTTGCCAACTCTACGGCCTTCTCATATGATTTGGCAGGCGTTTTGGCCCACCCTGAGTTGACTTCCTGCCAATAAGTCCAAGCCAAGATTACATATGCGTTAGCATAATTGGAGTCCAATGCAATTGCTTCTTCACATAACTGTCTGGCTATCTCATTATCATCCTTGTTAAAGCGAGAAAAATGGTGCAGCCCCTTCATCACTTTCAGGTATGCCTCCAGGTTATTGGTGCCTTTGGCTAAAGCAGAAGCAGTCTGTCCCGCTGTTAGTTTAACTTGTAAGGCCGTGATGACGTTTTTCGTGATATCATCCTGGAGTTCAAAGAGGTCTTTCAAATCCCGGTCGTAACGTTCTGACCATATATGATTCCCTGTCTTGGCATCAATGAGCTGGGCTGTGATCCTCAGTCTGTCGCCCGATCTCTGAACACTCCCTTCCAGGACATACCGCACTCCCAACTCCTCGCTTACCTGCTGCACCATTACGGGCTTTCCTTTGTAGGTAAAGACCGAATTGCGCGCAATCACCAACATCTGGGGTATCTTGGACAGAGCAGTGATAATCTGTTCAGTGATCCCGTCGCTCAGGTAGTCTTCCTTGGGGTCACCGCTGATGTTAGCAAAAGGGAGGACTGCGATGGAGGGTTTGTCAGGAACTGCCCCAGGCGGTTTTGCTGGTATCCCCGCCTTGCGATAGGCATCGATAATACGCTCCGTGTGGGCTGGGTCTTTATAACGGGCCGCTTTGCGTAGTGTCTCCAATGAGTAATTTGGATTTATTTTGAGCACTTCTGCGGCATGAGCACGTGCCTTCTCCTCTTGGCCAGCCATCATGTATGTCGAAGCCAAACCTAAATGTGCCCGAATAAGAGGATATTCACCCTTATGGCAACGGTCGAGAAGTTTCTTATATTCTGAAATGGCCTCTTCATAGCGTCCTGCATTCCTATAGTATGCTCCTAACGATTCCAAATTTATGGGCGGATAATAGGGACCCCAGAGACGAATACCCGTCTTGAGCCTTGCTATCGCTTCCTCAAATCTTCCAGAATCATTCAAGCTACCCGCCAGTATAACGTAAGCTATAGCAAAATTTGGATCTAAGGCAATGGCTCTCTCTCCCTCGGCTATGGACTTTTCATATTGCCCTTTCGCTCGATATATAGAACACCATAAGGTGGGGACACCAGGGTCGGATTCATCAATTGTTTGAGCTTTTTGCGTCAGTTCTTCAGCTAACTCCATTGACTGTCCAGGGGATTTACTCCAGCCAAAATAAAGATCAAATAGGTGGGTCCAAGCAATAAGGCATATAGCGCGGATATACTTTGGATCTAGTTCTAGAGCTTTCTGAAAATACTCACGGGCCTTGGCGTTGTCGCCCTTTGTATGGAGCTGAAACAGGCTGGAACCTTTATTAAAATAACCCCATGCCTCAAAATTGTCTGTGGAAGCCATATAACGGGCATAATCCCCCCACGTCAGCTTAACCTGGAGAGCAGCCCCGATCTCCTTTGTCATCTCATCAAGAAGATCAAAGAAGCCTTTCATGTCCCGATCATAACTCTCTGCCCACAAATGATGGCCTTTTATGGCATCCACAAGCTGGGCAGTGATTCGCACCCGGTCGCCTTCCTTCTGAACACTGCCCTCCAGCACATACCTAACCCCTAACTCTTCGCTCACTTGTTTGACCTTTACAGGCTTGCCCTTATAAGTCATGGTTGATGTGCGGGCAATAACAAACATCTCTGGAATCTTGGAAAGAGCGGTAGTGATGTTTTCGGTAATCCCGTCGGCAATGTATTCCTGCTCGGGGTCACCACTCATGTTGACAAAGGGAAGAACCGCGATGGAGGGCTTTTCTGGAAGTTCAAATGCCATCTTTTCCACAGAGGCAGGCTCAATCGGTGGCGGACGGAAGTAGTAATGCCAGATAATCCCGGCAACCCCCGCAAGAATCACAACAGCCGCGGCGGCAATGGCTGCCTTATGCCACCCTCTAACTGCTGCCTTCTTTTTTATCGCAACAGGTCCCATCGGAACCTTCCACACTTTTATGGGTTTGGCGATGTTCTTGACCGCGTGCTCCCCCATGTATTGGTATCCAAGGGCCAGTTTGTTCTCGATCTGTTCATAGGCACTCCCTGAAATGCAGACCCCGCCGCCTTCAGAAAGGGATTCAACACGCGCTGCGATATTGACGCCATCCCCAAAGATCCGATCACCCTCCTCAATGACATCCCCCAGGTTGATACCGATCCTGAATAGCATCCTGCGGTTTTCGGGGAGGTCTTCATTCTTGCCCTTGATGACCTGTTGAACCTCCACGGCACATTGAACGGCATCCACAACACTGGCAAACTCGGCCAGCAGATTGTCTCCGGTGGAGTCCACCACACGACCCCGATAATGCCTTATCAGCTTCTTCATGGTTTCTAGATAAGAGGTCAGGGTTTGGACGGTGGCGAGTTCGTCTTCACCCATGAGGCGGCTGTAACCCTCAACATCGGCACTGAAGATAGCAGTGAGCTTACGTTTAATATCCTCTGTAGACATGGGAGCACCTCTCAAAAACTTAACCGAAATGTCTAACAGGAAAAGGCTTGGTAGGAGCAGAATGAAAAAGGACTTGAGGCTCGGTTATATTCTCAGATGGTGACGTTAGTCAGCTCAGGTGGAACATGAAATTTCAGGATTCGCTAGGCACCTACTGTTTTACCCAACTCTCTGGAACAAACGACCAACGAACCACAAAAGCCCCCATGGGGTCCCAATTACCCCTTGGAGGCTTCTTATTGGCACCTTCTGATCGAGTAGTATCATGACAGACTCCAGAAGGTTAAGGTTATGATGTTCTGTTTGCTGGAAAAGAAAGAAAATGAGGAACACTGAATCTAATTCATATACAAAAATCCTCTGTTGTCAAGTAGATTTACCCATGCATCTGCCAGTAGATGGGTAGGGGTCGTGACGGGAATTGATGGCATGGAACCCCTCAGAAAGGTTAGGCTTTGTGAAGACTAACAAATCAATGGTTCTTAACAGCCGGATTGAAGACTAGATATGCAAGTCATCTTAATCCGATGGCCCACAAAACACAAGGTTTCTTAACGAAATCTGGAATCTGCCCAACATCAAATATTGCCTCGTGTGCTAACAAATTTTAGGCCTGTTTCTGCCTCTGATACTTTCCCAGATCCAAACATACCAGCAAATTAAGAAGGTGGCGATATCCTCAATTCAGGTAGATATGTAGACTCGGAATATTGATTCCTTATCTCAGCCTTTGGGAACGTTGAGTTATCTTGCCATCAAGCTAGCCAGAAATCTCTTAGGCCATAACATTCCACAACTCTCGCTCAAGCCTCGATTTTGACTCTATCAACTGGGGGCAAGTCTGCTGTTGACTGTTGCACAATCTTTTTTCCAAGTTTTCGACGCGTACCCTTAGTCGGCGGTCCACGGATATCTCTCTTTTGGTTTTTTCAATGGCGCTCCCCATAAAACCCCATTAACAAAGAACAGACTAACGGTCAACAGCAGACTTGAAGCCGTTCCTCTACGGAATCGACTGGATCAGATGCCTATGCCTTGCAGAGGCGGGTCAAGGGTATGGTTTCTTTTCAGCTATTTTTGGACGCTGATGAAAGATGTCAAGAAACATATCACGAAACATTTAACTCAGGCAAGAACTTAGGGGTTTTGCCTTATATGGGTGTGGGGGATGAGACTATGTGTTTCAAGGAGCGTCCCGCTTATTCATGCCGTGGAATGATCAAGATATTGGTTCCTCAACCAGAAATGGAGACCAAAGAAGGCGTTCCAATAAAAAGGGCTTGACTGTATATCCATTAGAATGGATAATAATCAACAATAATATCCATTCTACCGAACATACATTATGCTAACCTCCATCCAGATCATTGATATCTTAAAGAGCTGGAATTTGTGGGGGGTGTTAACCTTGCCAAAGGCACGGTACCAAGGTCCTATTTGAGCGAATTGGTCCGTTTTGTGCCGGATAGGCAAGTACTTTCCCTGGTCGGCATCCGTAGGTCCGGGAAATCAACCCTTATGTTTCAGCTAATGGAGGAACTTGCCCGCCGCGGTGAGGAGGAAAGAAATCTTCTTTACATAAACTTCGAAAAACCCCTTTTTACGCAGTATCTATCACTTGATTTGCTTGATGCTATTCTGGAGGCCTTCGCCGAAATCGTAAGGCCGACTGGCAGAGGACCTGGCTTTTTTTGGAATCAAGGCGTCTTGGGATATGAAATTAAACACATATCGCTACGTGCCCCAGGCCGCTTTTATTTCATGAAAAGTTGCATCCATATTAACCGGTGCCCTGACCTGTTCGCTGGAGGATTTACGAACAAGGGTTAAGGAACCAGATGGGCAGGTAGAGACACAGAGGCCGCAGCCTTTGCAGGTTTCAGGTTCAGCAAACCTCTCTGAAAGGCGGGGACACCTCTTGCCGTTCTACCAATCGGGCGGCTGAACAATGATCTTTTCGCTGCCGGGCGCAGGCGGGGGTTTCAGCGGCTCTGACAGGAGACTTCCCCAGTTTGTGCGCTCCATCATGACCGATTTGATATCCTCGGGCACAAAGGGTTTTCCTTCCCGGATCTGCCATCCACCCCCTAAGGCCCGGTACACCGCAACAAGGCCCAGGGGCACCTCCCCCCGGGTGGCGGCCAGGCGGTCCTGTTCAGCCAGGAGCGCTTGTTGGGCCGTAATTACCGTGGTATAGTCGGTGCTCCCGTCCCGGTACTGCATGAGGGCCAGGTCCGCCGACCGACTGGCCGCAGCCACGCTCTTCTCTAAAAAATCCGCCCGTTCCTGTGCCTTCAGAAATTCCACCAGCCCGTCTTCCACCTCCTGCTGGGCTCGAAGGACCGTATCTTGATAATTGAGGAGCAGGCCCTGGAGCCGGGCATCCTGAAGCCGCACATTGTTGGTGATGCGGCCGTAGTTCAGGATATTCCATTGAAAGGACGGTCCAAAGGTGGCGGTCCGGCCGCTCCAGGAAAAGATGTCCCCCAAGCCTGCGTCGCCGACGTTCGCAGAGAGGAAACCAAATGAACCGCTCAGTGAAAAAGAGGGATACAGGTCGGCCTTTGCCACGCCGATGAGGGCGCACTGGGACGCGGCCCGGAGTTCGGCATTGCGGATATCCGGCCGCCGTCGCAGCAACTCTGCCGGGATGCCGACGGCAATATTCAAAGGGGCCCGGGGGATTTCCCAATTCCCTTCCAGTCTGTCCCTCAACTGGCCCGGTGGCATCCCCAGGAGGATGCTCAGGGCGTGCCGTGCCTTCTGGACGCCAGTTTCAAGAAATGGGATCTGGGCCTGGGTGCTGGCCACCTGGGTGAGGGCCTGCTGCACATCCCGCTCGCTGGTGTCGCCGGCATTGAAGCGGGCCCGGGCAATCCGCAGGCTCTCCTTCTGGATCTTCAGGTTCTCTCGAGCGATTTTGATCCGTTCTTCATAGACGCGGATGACCACATAAGTCCGGGCCACATCCGCGGTCAGGCTTACCAGGACATCGTCATATGCGGCAATGGAACCGAGCAGATTGGCATCCGCAGACTGGATGGCGCGGCGGAATTTGCCCCAGAAATCCAGCTCCCAGCTGGCACCTACACCGAAGTTTCCCTGCCAGTATCCCATACCGGGGTTGTCCGGACCGGGTTGCGGTAGATCAACGGAGTTGCCGCTGATGCGGTTGTACTCCAGGGCGCCGAATCCTGTTTGTGACTGTGGATAGAATTCACCGACCACGACCCCCAGAAGTGCCCTGGCCTCCAGGACCCGCACGCCGGCGATCCGAAGGGGCAGGTTCTGTTCATAGGCGGTCTGTACCAGGCTTTGGAGGACCGGATCGTCAAAGACCTGCCACCAGTTCTTGTAAGCCGGGATCTCCTTTTTCAGCCGTTTGTCCTTTGATTCGACCCACTCCTGCGCAATGTCGGCCTTGGGAGGCGTAAAATCCGGCCCCACCATGGCGCAGGAATTCAGTAACATCAACAGCCCGCAACAGAGCAACCCGCCCACCCGCGCGGTGTGCTTTTTCATGGGTCTCCTCCTTTTCTACGTCTTGCGGGACAAACTATAGGGGGTCCGGGCACCTGTGTCAACTCAAAGTCCGGAAAGACAAGACCAGAGGGGGCATGTCTTCATTCTTGCCAGTCGGTTGAAATAGAGGTAATGGATGTTTGTAGATCGAGGTGATTCGGAAGGTGAATGGATTGTGGTGTGGCAGGGGGGCAAGGAAAGGAGGCGGGTCTCAGGCGGCAGGCACCCTGAGGAGGGCGTCAACCACCCTTTCCAGATGGCTGACAGTACTACATTTTTGAACCATGGAGCAATAAGGGAGATATGTTTTCATGGCTGAGTCTCCTGTTCCCCAGAATGGAGCGGATTCAGGGTTGAGCCAGATGAGCCTCTTGCTCCTTTCATGAATCAATTTCAGGATCCCCGACTCAGGATCCCCGTAGTTATTTCGGGCATCGCCCAGGATAAGGACCGTTGTCTTGTTTGTTACCCCGTCAAGCCAGTTGTCTTTGAAATCCCGAAAGACCTGGCCATAATCGGTCCTCCCGAGCAAGATCCCGAGCCCCACCCCCTTTTGCAGCCTCACCAGGGCCTCTTCCACATCATATTCCCCAAAGATGTGGGTCACCTCAACCAGATTGGAACAAAAGATAAACGACCTGATCCTGGCCAGTTCCTCGTTGAGACTGTAAAGAAAAAGGAGCAGAAATCTTGCCACGGCCTCCACAGACCGGCTCACATCGCAAAGTACAACGATTTCGGGCCGGTCGATCCTTTTGCTTTTCCACCGTGGATCAAAGGGAGTGCCCTGGTATGCAACACTGGCCCTGAGGGTCCTTTTTAGATCCAGGTGCCCTCTTTTTGAGGATTTTCGTCTCCTGGAGTGGCGATCGTTCAGACGCTTGACCATCTTTCGCATGATTGCCCGCATCCTGGCAAAATCTTGTTGTTCCAAATTGGAGAGCCTGACGCGCCTCAGATATCTTTCGAGGATTTCTTCGTTGGCAGATGCGGCGAAAAGGGAATACTGCTGCTCAACAAAATCCCTTACATTTTCAAAAAGGAGATTTCTCCTCTCTTTTATTACCCTTGCCTTTTCCTGGGAATCGGCGCTCTCATCCCTGCGGAGGTTTTTGATGTCCCTGTCAAGCCTCTCGATCCCCATACCCCGTAATATCCTCTGGATATAGAGGCTCTTTTGTGTAAAAAACCTGATTCCTGTGATTTCTGTCTTGTCCGCGGCCTGGCGCATGGACAGAGACAGGCCGGCCTGGTCCCCTGAGAGAAGCATCTGTGTCAGGGGGGAGTCTTCTTTTGTAGGGCTAATTTCTTGGGGTGGGCTGCCATCTATTCGGCGATCAGAGAAGGTGTCTGTTGAGAAAAAGCGGTCAAAGCAGGCCTCAAAGATCTCGGTTTCATGCCGCGACTTTGCCAGGGTGGTGGACAGCGAGTCCTTTAAAAGCTCTCTGTCGGCATACCCCAGAAGCCGTACAGCATTCATGGCGTCGATATTCTCTGATACGGATATCCGCACACCAGAGGCGCGAAGGGCCATGATCAGATTCTGAAGGACCTGGACTGTCAATTGACTGATCCCTCCCTTTTGGCCTTTTCTACCAGCTCGTAAAGGTGCTCCCTGACAACCACTATATCCTCCTCGAATTTCAAAAAGATGTTAAGGGTCTCTTTGATCTCTTCCGATTCCATCCCGGATGAATGCAGAAGCACCAATACCCTGGCCCAATCGATGGTCTCGCTGACGGATGGGACCTTTTTGAGGTCAAGCCTTCTGACCTGCTGGATAAAGGAGACCAGTTGAGCCCTCAGGTCTTCGGAGATATCGGGCACCCGGACACGAATGATCTCCCTTTCAAGTTTGGGGTCTGGAAAGGGGATAAAGAGATGCAGACAGCGACGCTTAAGGGCCTCGCTCATTTCCCTGGTATTATTACTGGTCAGGAAGACAAAGGGCTTTGATATGGCCTGTATGGTGCCTATTTCAGGGACAGATACCTGAAAATCAGACAAGATTTCCAACAGGAAGGCCTCAAATTCCTGATCCGATTTGTCCACCTCGTCCACCAACAGAACCGCCCCCTCTTTGCTCTGGATGGCGCTCAGCAGGGGACGCGGCTCGAGAAAGTGGGTGGAAAAGAAGATATCGTCATACTGGTGGAGCTTGGATATGGATGGCCCCAGTCCCCTTGTCCCCTTTAGGACCTCGTTGAGTTTGTCTTTGAGGATCTGGGTATACAGGAGTTGCTTTCCGTACTTCCATTCGTAGAGGGCCTTTGACTCATCAAGCCCTTCGTAGCACTGAAGCCGGATCAGCGCTTTATTGAGATATGTTGCCGCTGTCTTTGCAAGCTCTGTCTTTCCTACGCCAGCAGGACCCTCGACAAGGATGGGTTTTTCCAGGTGGTGGGCCAGATAGAGGGTGGTGGCAATCTGCCGGCTACAGATATAACCCACATTCTCGAAACCTTTCTGGATCTGTTCGATGGATGCGAATCTGTTGTCGTGACCGGATTTCATATCGTGCCCCGCTCCCCACTGAGGTTTCAGGTTTCGTCTTTATTTAGCTTTCCTCAAAGAAGCCAGACTGTTACGAGCACTTAGTCCATTGATTCATAAATTCGAAGACGAATTTATTTACTCAGGACTTAGTGCTGCCTGCGACGAGCTCAGCCGAGGCG
>CAZXCQ010000168.1:0-14248 GCA_964639275.1 uncultured Desulfobacteraceae bacterium
GTCTTTTCTTTCCATCCGTCACTTTCGTAGGAATGACAAAAAAGGGTAATTTCCGGCATTTTACGAATTCATCAAGATTTGATATTCCTGGGGGAGGGGCGATTTGCGCCCCGACTCCATGATACTTATCGCTTTTTCGGGGTATTATGGTTTTGGTTTCTGCAATTCAGGCGAATCAGTCAGGAGGTATAAGAGATGAGGATTCTTGTAAGTGATCCCTTAGCGGATGTGGGTGTCAAGATATTTCAAGCGACCCCGGGGATCGACGTGGATGTCAATACCGGCCTCTCCCCAGCGGAATTGAAGGAGATTATCGGCCAGTACGACGGCCTGGCTATCCGCAGCGCCACAAAGGTCACGGCCGAGATTATAGCGGCCGCGGACAAGCTAAAGGTTATTGGCCGGGCCGGGATCGGGCTGGACAATGTGGACATCCCGGCTGCCAGTCAGCGGGGGATTGTGGTGATGAATACCCCTGAGGGGAATACCATTACGACGGCCGAACACACTATCGCCATGATCCTGGCGCTCTCCAGGAATATCCCCCAGGCAACTGCCTCGCTCAAGGAGGGTAAATGGGAAAAGAAAAGGCTCCAGGGGCGAGAGGTCTTTAATAAGACACTGGGGCTTATCGGGATAGGTCACATCGGCCGCATTGTGGCTGACAGGGCCAAGGGGATAAAGATGAAGGTCATTGTGCATGATCCCTACATCAAACCCGACACCGTAGAAAGGCTGGATTTCGAACCGGTCTCCTTTGAGGAACTGCTCAAGCGTGCGGACTACATTACCATCCACACACCCAAGACCGATGAGACGGTCAATATGATCAACAGGGAGACCATTGCCAAGATGAAAAAAGGGGCAATGGTGATCAATTGTGCCCGCGGGGGCATCGTCAATGAGAATGATCTCTATGAAGCCTTGAAGTCGGGGCACCTGGGAGGCGCGGCCCTGGATGTATTCGAGACAGAACCGCCGGGGAAAATAGACCTCATGGGCCTCTCTAATTTTGTGTGCACCCCCCACCTGGGGGCCTCGACCGCCGAGGCACAGGACAACGTGGCAAAGGATGTGGCCGAACAGATCGTGGCCTATCTCCTCCACGGAACCGTAAAAAATGCAGTGAACGTCCCCAGTATCAGTGCTGAATTGATGACCACCCTCAGGCCTTTTGCCGTTCTGGTGGAGCGGATGGGTTCGTTCCAATCCCAGCTGGCTGACAGCGCCGTCACAGAGGCCCAGATTGACTATTCAGGGCGTGTGGCCGAGTATGACGTGACCCCTTTGACCACGGCCATGCTCAAGGGGCTTCTCACCCCGATCCTCAAAGACGATGTGAATTTTGTAAATGCCCGCTATATAGCCTCTGACCGGGGAATAAAGGTGGTGGAGTCCAAGAGCAGGACCTCCGAGGACTTTGCCAGTCTGGTCAAACTGACCGTAAAGTCACTGGAAGGCAAAAACATCGTCTCAGGGACGATCTTTGGCAAGAAGATGCCCAGGATCTTACGCATCAACGACTTCTTCCTGGAAGCGATTCCCGAAGGGCACAATCTCCTGATCCACAACCAGGACCGCCCCGGGGTAATCGGGGGGATCGCCACGACCCTCGGGAAAAATATGATCAACATCAGTCGGATGCAGGTGGGGGAAGAGAGACAAAAAAAGCAGAACGTGATCTTGTTGAATACCAGTTCAATCGCCAGTGACGAAATTCTTGAAGAACTCCGCGGCCTTGAAAAGGTTTATTCGGTAAGAAGAATAGAGCTGTAGGGGCCTCTGGGCCATCCTCGGGGCGCGGGATCGGAAGTTCGTAGACAAAGACACTTTTGCTGAGGAGTGGAACAATGGAAGAAGAAAAAGGCTTTGTTATCAAGGACAGAAGGTCTTTTGACGAAAAGGGCGAGTTAAAGGATCGGGAGCCACAGGAAGAGAAAAAGAGACAAAAAGAGGAGACAACGACGCAGGCCCGGAAAGAGGAGGCCGAGCGGCCCCCGCTACCGGAAGTCAATTTTAGCTCGCTGGTCTTTAGCCTCAGTTCCTCTGCCCTCTTTCATTGTGGCGAGATCGCTGATCCTCAGACGGGCGAAAGGAAGAAGGACCTCCCCCTGGCCAAGCATGCCATCGATACCATCGCAATGTTGAAGGGGAAGACCCAGGGCAATTTGACAGAAGAGGAGCAAAAGTTCATAGACAATGTCCTTACAGACTTGAGGTGGCGTTATGTCAAGGCAAAAGGGTAGGCCCTGTATCCAAATCCCCAAAAAGAGTAAACCACGCCTCGGCGTGGGGGCCTTTCTTACCTTTATGGCAGTCTTTTTCTTTGCCATGTCAACCATCCAGGTCACGCCGTCGGGTGCCCAGGGGACACCTCTTTTGCCAAACGCCCCGGCCTCCTTTTCCCGGCTTGTCAAGGAGGCGAGACCCTCTGTGGTCAATATCAGCACCGTGAAGACGATCAAGGGTGGAATGCAGCTCCCCCTGCCTTTTGGTGGTCCTTCGGGTCCCGAGGACCCGTTTAGGGACTTTTTTGATCGGTTCTTCAGGGACCGGTTGCCAAAGGACTTTAAACAGAAAAGCCTTGGATCCGGGTTTATCATCGACAAACGCGGCTTTATCTTGACCAATAACCATGTGGTGGAAAAGACCGATAAGATCACCGTCAAGCTGGCAGATGATACGGAATTTGATGCCAAAATTGTTGGCCGGGATCCCAAGACCGATCTGGCCCTTATCCGGATTGATACAGACCGGCCGCTGAAACCGCTCCCCCTGGGGGATTCGGATAAACTTGAGGTGGGTGATTGGGTCGTGGCCATTGGAAACCCTTTTGGCCTGGGCAATACGGTCACCTCAGGTATTGTCAGTGCCAAGTACAGACACATCGGGGCTGGCTCCTATGACAATTTCATCCAGACCGATGCCTCTATCAATCCAGGAAACAGTGGCGGCCCACTCCTAAACACCTCCGGAGAAGTGATCGGGATCAATTCGGCCATCCTTTCAAGGACCGGGGGGAATATTGGTATCGGGTTCGCCATTCCCATCAACATGGCCAAGGACCTCTTGCCCCAGCTCAAGAGGGGAAAAGTGGTCAGGGGCTGGCTGGGCGTTATGATCCAGGAGATTACCCCCGAGTTAAAGGAAAAGCTTGATCTAAAGGACGAAAAAGGCGCTCTGGTGGCGGATGTCACAAAGGGCAGCCCCGCCTATAAGGCTGGAATCAAACGGGGGGATGTTATCGTTTCCTTTGACGGAAAAGAGATCAAAGAGATGAGAGAACTCCCCTATGTTGTGGGGTCTACACCCGTCGGCAAGCAGGTGCTGGTAGAGGTGGTCCGGAAGGGGATGAAAAGGACCCTGGAGGTCGGGATAGGTGAGTTGAAAGAAGAGAAGATGCCCGAGAAGGAGAGTCAACCAAGACCTGAGCTGGGCATGCTCGTTGAGGAGCTTACACCTCAACTTGCGCGGAATCTGGGCCTCTCTGAAACCAGCGGGCTGGTTGTTGTGCGTGTCGAGAGCAATTCACCGGCAGAGGAAGCGGGTGTCAGGACCGGAGACGTACTCTTGGAGATCGACCAGACCCCCGTCAAAGAGGTGGAGGATTTCCAAAAAAAGATGCAGGCCTATAAAAGGGGAGATACCATTCTTCTATTGATCAAACGGGGAGGGGCTACCCTCTATCTGACGCTGGGTGTGCCGGAACAGACACCGGATTGATGATTGATGGATTTCCAAAAAAATCTCAGATCATCTATTCCGTCATGCCAACATCCTCCCGCTCCAACGCCCCGTGATCGCCAAAACCGATGGATAAAGAGATTTATTCCAAATCATCGATCGTCAATCCCTGTGCCAGTCTTGGTCTTCTCGGATCTAACGGTGTGGGGTGAGAGATAACGAGACAACACAAGCCAGTCCGAGTTCAAAAGGCGTCGCGCCAGGGCAGGCGTCAATCCAGACGATCCAGGTACCTGCCAAGCTGAATATCCGACTGCGGGTGATCGGACGCCGGCCAGATGGATATCATGAACTGGTATCCATTATGGTGCCCGTGGCCCTGTTTGACTATCTTGAACTGGAGAGGCTCCCTCACAACCAAATCACCTTGGACTGTCAGGGTCTCCCGCTGCCCGATGATGAAGAAAACCTTGTCTATCGAGCTGCGCAGGCCTTTTTTGCCCGCACTGGTATCAGCGGCGGGGTTTCCATAAAACTCACCAAGAATATCCCTGTTGCGGCCGGTTTGGGGGGGGGCAGCAGTGATGCTGCCGGCGCCCTCAGGTGTCTGAACGAGATGTGGTCCAGCCCCCTTGACTCGCAGGATATGCGGGAGCTGGCATTGGGGATAGGGGCCGATGTTCCCTTTTTCTTGCTCAGCAGGCCATCCATAGCCAGGGGGATAGGGGAGGTATTGGAATCTATTGAAAAATGGCCGAAATTCTGGTATGTTATAGTTGTGCCAACCTTCAAGGTCTCTACTTCGTGGGCCTATGCCAACCTGAAATTAGAGTTGACAAAGGGGGAATACAATTTTATAGTCATTTCTTTGAGGAAAGAACCTATTCGGGTGGGTCAAATCCTTCAAAACGACCTGGAGTCGGTGACCGCAAACCATTTCCCTGTTATCGAGCGTATCAAAAAGTCATTGCTAAAGGCAGGGGCAGCGGGTGCCCTCATGTCAGGGAGCGGCCCCAGCGTCTTTGGTGTCTTCAGGTCCAGGACCAGGGCGTTATCAGCCAAAAGACATATGTCTTCTCAAAATATGGGGAGAGTTTTTGTCGCCGCAGGTCTTGAACCATGAAAAATTCTCGATCTCAAGGCCTATGCTGCTGGGGTGTCGTCAAGTGGTAAGACACGGGCCTTTGGAGCCCGCATTCGGAGGTTCGAATCCTCCCACCCCAGCCATGTTGGCTCAATTGATTTCGTGAGGGTATTGTTGGAACCGGAAATCAAGCTGTTTGGTGGGACCTCCAATCCGTCTTTGGCACTTGAGGTCTGCGACTATATTGGCATAGCCCCCGGAAAGATCAGCGCCAAGACCTTTAGCGATGGAGAAACCCAGGTTGAAATCAAGGAAAACATCAGGGGCCGGGATGTATTTGTCGTTCAATCCACTTGCACACCGGTCAATGACAACCTCATGCAGCTCTTGATAATCATGGACGCCCTAAGAAGGGCGTCAGCCAAACGGATTACAGCGGTGATTCCTTATTACGGCTATAGCCGGCAAGATCGAAAGGTCAAGCCGCGGGTTCCCATCAGCGCAAAGCTTGTCGCAGATCTAATCACCGTCGCCGGGGCAAACAGGGTTGTATCCGTAGATCTCCATGCAGGACAGATCCAAGGCTATTTTAACATACCGGTAGACAATATCTTTGCCGCTCCCATCTTGTTGAAATACATTCATGATAACCTGCTAGACGATCTGGTGATCGTCTCGCCTGATGCGGGCGGGGTTGAGAGGGCTCGTGCCTTTGCCAAGCGCCTTAATGCATCCTTGGCCATAATCGATAAGAGGCGAGAGTCCCCCAATGTGGCAGTGGCGATGAACATTATTGGAGAGGTAAAAGACAAGACCGCCATTATCCTTGATGATATGGTTGATACGGCGGGCACATTGGCCCAGGCTGCCGGTGCACTAAAGGATAGAGGTGCATCGGAGATACACGCCTGCTGCACCCATCCCGTCCTGTCAGGTCCTGCCGTTGAAAGGATCGAGACCTCCCCCATCAACAGCCTGGTCATAACCAACACGATCCCCTTGAATGATAAGGCCAGGGATTCCCAAAAGATCGTATGCCTATCCGTAGCGGAACTCCTGGGAGAGACCATCAAGAGGATTCACGCTTCTGATTCAGTCAGTACGTTATTTGTCTGATTTTGAGGAGGTAAAGGCCTCAAGACATGGGGTCTTTACGACTTTGTGAAATATTTTATTAATGCCGGAGGTAGCCAATGGCTCAGACAGTACTTGCCGCCCGTGTGAGAAAGAGCAGGGGAAAAGGGGCGGCCAAAAAGCTCAGACAGAAAAACCAGATCCCCGCCATTTTTTACGGGCCGAATACTGAATCCGTTATGTTGACGGTGAATTATGTTGATCTTGAGAAGATCGTTAAACAGGGAATGGGCGAGAATATCATCCTGGATCTCGCGGTAACATCGGAGCAGGGGACTGAGACGCGAAAGGCCATCCTAAAGGAGCTTCAGGTTGCCCCTGTCAAGGACGCCTTTATTCACGCCGATTTTTACGAGATCTCAATGGACAAGGAGATCACCGTTGATGTCCCTATTCGCCTGGTCAACACCGCGGTGGGGGTAACAAGGGGGGGCGTCCTGCAGCATATCAAGAGGGAGCTGACGATCTCTTGCCTGCCTGACAAATTGATTGAATCACTTTATGCGGATGTATCCGGGCTGGACATCGGGGACTCCTTACATATCAAAGATATTGAATTGCCGGAGGGTATCACCTCCACAGAAGAGGATCATCTAACGGTGGCCGTAATTGTCGCTCCTACCGTCAAGGTGGAAGGGGTGGAAGAGGAAGAGATTGAGGAAGCGGCTGAAGGAGAGGTTAGGGAAGACACGGCCGAGTCGGAGGCCGGAAGTTCCGAAGGGTCATAAGGTTCTTCTAGGGAACCGCGATTTAGGGGCATTGTATCTGGCACCATGAAGCGAAAGGGGGTGAAAGGAGCCTCAGACAGTGTACTTGATCGTAGGCCTTGGTAATCCCGGATCACAGTTTAAGGATACGAGGCATAACATAGGTTTTCGGGTAATTGATCTATGGAGCCAGGAGCTGGGAGTACGTCTGAGCAACCGACGTTTTGAATCAAGAAATACACGAACAGGTGTTCTGGACAGGAGACTCATGCTTTTTTGCCCGCTCACCTTTATGAACCAGAGCGGCAGGTCGGTGAAGGCATGTGTGGATTACTATGACCTGGAGATCGCTGACATCCTGGTCGTTTTTGATGACATTGACCTGCCTGTGGGAAGGATAAAGGTGGCCAGAGATGGCGGCGCTGGAGGACACAAGGGCGTACAATCCATGATCCAGCATTTGGGCAGTAGGGAGTTTGCCAGGATCAAGATCGGTATTGGTCGGCCCCGTTACGGGGAGACAATAGAACAATACGTTTTGGCCTCCTTCTATGAGGATGAAAAGGAGATGATGGAAAAGGTTGCCCGCATGGCAGTTCAAGCGTGTGAATTTTTTGTTCTGGAAGGAGTCGAATCGGCAATGAACCATATCAATTGTCAAAAATTGGCAGATAAGGAGGAAAAAAACTAATGCAGGGATTAACCGTTTACGCACCGTACTTGGGGATTCTGAGTCTGATTATTGCCTGGTTGATCTACAGTTATGTCAAAAAGCAACCCAGCGGTACCGAGTTGATGGGAAAGCTCGAAAAAATGATCCATGAGGGGGCCATGGCCTTCCTCAAGAGGGAATATTCCATCCTGGTGCTTTTTATAGTGGCCGTGTTTATCCTTTTGGGGCTGCTGCTCGGGCAATGGAAGACATCCATTGCCTTTGTGACGGGGGCCTTGTGCTCCATGGCGGCAGGGTTTTCAGGTATGAGCGCCGCAACCCGGGGCAACTCACGGACCGCCGAGGCCGCCAATAAGTCAGGACAGGCCAAGGCCCTGAACATATCCTATTTTTCTGGCTCTGTTATGGGGTTGGCCGTGGCCGGTCTGGGGCTATTGGGCCTTGGATTCTGGTTTTGGGTCTTTGGTGATAACCCAGAAACCGCCCAGTACATCAACGGCTTTGCCATGGGTGCAAGCTCCATAGCGCTTTTTGCCCGTGTGGGCGGAGGGGTCTATACAAAGGCGGCGGACGTCGGGGCAGACCTGGTGGGTAAGGTAGAAGCGGGCATTCCCGAAGACGACCCGCGAAACCCCGGTGTCATTGCTGACAACGTAGGGGATAACGTAGGCGATATTGCAGGGATGGGAGCCGACATCTTTGAATCCTTTGTGGGCTCGGTTGTGGCCACTGTGGCCATTGGGGCCACTATGGCCATCGGCACCCCCGAGACCTTAGGGGCATTTGTCAAGGAATTCCCGGTGCTGCAAGGGCTGACTGCCACGGCCATCAAGTTGAAATATATGGCAATGCCCATATTGGTGATCATGGCGGGTATACTCAGTTCATTCATAGGGGTGTTTTCGATCAAGGTCTTTCAAAGAGGAGATCCGGCTGGTGCACTCAGGTACACCACTTTTGTGGCTGCCGCGATCTTTATCATTCTTACCATTATCGTCACCAAGGGCATCGGGATGCCGATGGGTGCCTTCTGGGCCGTGTTTTCGGGACTCCTTTGCGGGATCGCCATTGGTCTTCTTGCGGAATATTATACCTCTGGACCACCCATCCGACGAATTGCGGAGCAGTCCAAGACAGGACCGGCCACTGTCATTATCGCGGGTCTTGCGGTAGGCATGCAGTCCACCTATCTTCCCATCCTCGGGATCTGTGTGGCGACCTTTATCGGGTATAAGAGTGCGGGGATTTATGGCATCGGTCTTTCCGCGGTGGGGATGCTGGCCACGGTTGGCGCCACCATGACGGTTGATGCCTATGGACCCATTGCGGATAACGCAGGGGGTATCTCAGAGATGTCGGGCCTTGGCCCGGAGACCCGGAAGATTACGGATAGCCTTGACGCCCTTGGTAATACCACGGCCGCCATCGGCAAGGGGTTTGCTATTGGTTCTGCGGCCTTGACGGCCCTCGCCCTCTTTGTTGCCTTTACACAGGCCGCCGGCCTAAAGCAGGTCGTTATCGATAACCCCCTGGTGGTGATCGGCCTGTTTATTGGCGGTATGGTTCCCATGGTCTGTGCCGCCCTGACCATGACCTCTGTGGGCAAGGCCGCCTTTAGCATCGTTGAGGAGATTCGTCGCCAGTTCCGAGATATCCCCGGACTCCTGGAAGGAAAAGAGGGCGCCGAACCCGATCCAAAGACCTGTGTCTCCATCGCGACGGGTTCTGCCTTGAAACAGATGGTGGCCCCCGGACTCGTGGCAGTTCTCACCCCTGTTGCGGTTGGGTTTCTTTTGGGTAAAGAGACCCTGGGGGGTGTGCTCCTGGGTGCAACGGTCATGGGTGCGTTTCTGGCCCTTTTTATGGCCAATGGTGGCGGTGCATGGGATAACGCGAAAAAATACATCGAGGAGGGAAATCTTGGCGGTAAAGGCTCCAATAACCACAAGGCCGCTGTGGTCGGGGATACGGTTGGTGATCCTTTTAAAGACACCTCCGGTCCAGCCATGAACATCCTCATCAAGTTGATGTCCGTGGTTTCACTGGTTATTGCACCGACCCTGCCGGTTGCCGGTATCTTCTTGGGGTAGAGGCACTCAGTGGCGAGGACTTGAAATCAAGGGGGAACTCACGTTCCCCCTTGAGAGTATTGACAGAAAATGGGGGTTCATAATGTTTAACATAGGTGATTTGGCTGTTTATCCGGCCCACGGCGTAGGCGTTATTGAAAAGATCGAAACGCAGGAGATATCGGGTTGCCAGCAAGATTTCTATGTCATGCGAATTCTTGATAGCAACATGATTATCATGATTCCCACCAATAATGTGAACAATGTTGGGCTGAGAGATATTATCCCTCAAACTGAGATTCCCAAGGTTTACTCCATTTTGAAAAAGAGGGATGTCACCCTTGACAGCCAGACCTGGAATCGTCGATACCGGGAATATATGGAAAAGATAAAGACCGGTTCTGTCTTCGAGGTTGCCGAGGTCTATCGCGATTTGCTTATCTTGAGGCTGGAAAAGGAGCTCTCCTTTGGAGAAAGGAAGATG
This sequence comes from uncultured Desulfobacteraceae bacterium, assembly GCA_964639275.1. Taxonomy (GTDB): domain Bacteria; phylum Desulfobacterota; class DSM-4660; order Desulfatiglandales; family Desulfatiglandaceae; genus CAZXCQ01. The sequence goes on from CAZXCQ010000168.1 coordinate 9,836, forward strand.
CTGGATACGGCCAGGGCACTATTGGTCAAAGAGATATCTCTTGCCAAGAACGTTGGTGAAGAACAGGTAAGAGAGGACCTTGATGGGATGTTTTCTTAAATCCTTTCCTTGTGTCCAAGATGGACCATGATTCAGACAGGATATTCTTTTACAAGTTCCCCGAAGACACCCCAGAGATTCGCTTGGATCTCTTTTTGTTTAACTGTTCCCTGGGTCTATCACGATCCAAGCTACAGGCCCTCATAAGGAACGGAGACGTAAGGATAAACAACTGCCCTTCTAAACCAAGCTATAGATTAAAGGCAGGTGATCAGGTCTTTTTATCGATCCCTTCTCTTCCCGCCCAGATTCTGAAACCTGAGGCCGTGGCATTTGGCATAATCCACGAGGACGAGTCTATTATCGTGGTTGACAAGCCGCCGGGTCTTGTGGTTCACCCTGCGCCGGGTCACTACCAGGGCACGCTGGTGCATGGACTCCTTCAACACTGCCAGGGTCTCTCCCGGTTAGGCGGTGAATTGAGACCGGGTGTGGTTCACCGTCTGGACAAGGACACCTCAGGGGTCATGGTGGCGGCCAAGACTGACCGGGCCCACGGTCAACTTGCCCGGCAATTCAAGTCGGGGATGGTGAGAAAGGACTATATGGCACTCGTCCATGGTCGGATTAAGGGGCAAGAGGGGGAAATCGATCTTTCTATTGCCCGCCATCCAAAGAAGAGAAAAGAGATGTCGGTCACTCATTTGGGGGGAAGGCGAGCAATAACAGTGTGGGAGAAGATTGAGGAATTCCACAGCGGTTTTTCTCTTCTCAAGGTCTCGCTAAAGACCGGGAGGACGCACCAGATCCGAGTGCATCTTTCCCATATGGGCCATCCCGTCGCTGGAGATCGCGTCTATGGATATGGCCTTAGGTGGTGGAAAAGGCAACCGCTTTTAAAAAAAGGGGTCCTGCCCGATATGGTTAGGCAGATGCTCCATTCAAGGCGTTTGGGGATCACCCACCCGGAAACCGGGGCTTACGTGGAATTTGAGGCACCCCTCCCTGCGGATATGAAACGGGTATTGGATGATTTGAGGTCGCTTGATTTGACGGCAGGGCGGATAAAGACTTGACACGGGGAGAAAAAAGAACTATATTCAAAAAATATGAATTTTCCTGCCTTTTAGAGGATTCGGTCAGTGCCGGATATCTAAGCAGACTTCATGATTGATCTACTGAGTTACCTTTCTCTGACTTTCAAAAAAGGGTGATTAAACCCGACCTCACAGCCCGGTGCAGGTCATTGTCAACACTTTTCGCTTTTGTCCATATGTTAGGTCTTCTTGATCCTCAAACAGAATTCGGTTTCTTTGGGTCCTGCCCCGCATAAAATCCAGTAAAAGTCTAGTTGAGAGAAAAAGGAAACCTTAGAGAAGACATAGAAACAAAAACCGTATATCTATTATACCAGGGGGCTTTGCGATAGACATGCGAATATCGCAATTGAATAGAATAACATATCTTGTATGGAGATAGGACATGAATCTTGTGGAACTAAAAGAGATGAAGATCAGCGAACTGACAAGCATGGCAAAGGCGTTTAATATTGACGGTGCCTCGGGGATGCGAAAGCAGGATCTTACCTTTGCCTTGCTGCAGGCCCATTCTGAGCGAAATGGCCTCATATATGGTGCCGGCGTATTAGAGATACTCCCGGATGGATTCGGATTCCTGAGGGCACCCGACGCCAATTATCTCCCGGGGCCGGATGACATCTACGTCTCTCCTTCGCAGATTCGCCGGTTCAACCTGAGAAAGGGTGACACGATCGAGGGGCAGATTCGACCGCCAAAAGACTCGGAGAGGTACTTTGCGCTTTTGAAGGTGGAGGCGGTCAATCATGAAGACCCGGAGATTGCCAGAGAAAAGATCCTTTTTGACAACCTCACGCCGCTTTACCCGAACAAAAGGGTCAAGCTGGAAACCGTATCTAACAATTATTCCGCGAGAATAATGGACCTGATGACACCCATTGGAAAGGGCCAGCGGGGTCTGATTGTCGCCCCTCCCAGGACTGGCAAGACCATGCTCCTCCAGAACATTGCCAACAGTGTGACGGCCAATGACGGGAGTATTCATAAGATCGTGCTGCTCATCGACGAAAGGCCGGAGGAGGTAACGGACATGGCCCGATCCGTACAGGCAGAGGTGATCAGTTCGACCTTTGATGAACCTCCCCAGCGCCACGTTCAGGTGGCAGAGATGGTGATCGAGAAGGCAAAGAGGCTGGTGGAACATAAGCTTGATGTCCTGATCCTTTTGGACAGCATCACCCGATTGGCCCGCGCATATAACGCCGTGGTTCCGCCAAGCGGAAAGATCCTGTCAGGCGGATTGGACTCCAATGCCCTTCACAAACCCAAGCGCTTCTTTGGTGCAGCAAGAAACATTGAGGAGGGCGGCAGCCTGACGATCATTGCAACGGCCCTTATTGATACCGGAAGCCGGATGGATGAGGTTATCTTTGAGGAGTTCAAGGGGACGGGAAATATGGAAATTCACCTCGACAGAAAGCTGAGCGACAGACGGGTGTTCCCATCCATAGATATCAATCTCTCCGGCACCCGGAAGGAGGAGCTCCTGCTGGATGAAGCGGATCTCAATCGCATATGGATACTGCGCAAATTGCTTGCTCCCCTGACCCCGGTTGATAGCATGGAGTTTTTGCTTGATAAGATCAAGGGAACAAAGGATAATAAGGCGTTCTTGGCTTCCATGAGCGAGTAATCCGATAGAGAAGGAGAATAAGATGAAGAAAGGGATTCACCCCCAATACTTTCAGGCCACTGTTCGCTGTGCCTGCGGCAATGAATTTGAGGCCGGTTCAACGGTCGAGGAAATCAACGTCGAGATCTGCTCCAAGTGCCATCCTTTTTTTACAGGCAAACAAAAGCTGGTCGATTCCGCGGGCAAGGTGGAGAGATTCAGAAGGAAATATGCCAAGTTTAATCAAGGATTAGGCGCAGACGGATCAATGACCTGAAAAGGGAACGGAATTCGGTAAAATGATGTCTTGCTTTGGCCCTTCATATCTGAGACCCTGCCTTTGTGTCGAACACAAGTGCGGATCTACTTAGCTTCCACCGCTCTTCCTAATCAATTCATTTTATAGTAGAAGATTATCCGGCGCCCCTTGCCTGGAGGTGAAAAGGGGTGCCTGTATCATCTCAAGGCACCTTGGGGCATAGGCAGCAGGTGGCTCCAAGGTGCGCAGGAAATCCTTCAAAGACAGAGGACACAGACGATGTTCGAAAAGATCAAAGAAATCGAAGACAGATATGATGAGATTGAAGGACATTTGGGACGACCGGAGGTTATCCGGGATCAAAGGCTCTATCAGGAATATGTCAGGGAGCATCGCTCATTAACACCCATCGTGACCACCTTTCGGAAGTCCCAGTCCGTAAGGCACGAGATTGAAAATAGCCGCCCCTTGCTGGCCGACCCGGACCCCGAAATCAGACAACTTGCCAGTGAAGATATTGAGACCCTTCGGTCAAGCTTGTCTCATCTGGAAGAGCAGCTAAGGGTACTGCTCTTACCCAAAGATCCAAATGACGAGAAGAACACGCTTTTGGAAATAAGGGCCGGCACCGGTGGAGAAGAGGCCGCACTCTTTGTTGCTGACCTATTTAGGATGTACACCCGGTATGCCGAGATAAGGGGGTGGAAGACAGAAATCCTGGGCCAACATGCCACCGGAATCGGCGGCTTCAAAGAGATCATCATCCTCATAGGGGGGCAAATGGTTTACAGCAGGCTCAAATATGAGAGTGGGGTCCACCGTGTTCAGCGGGTGCCTGAGACAGAGGCCCAGGGCCGTATCCACACATCGGCGGTCACTGTGGCGGTGCTCCCGGAGGCAGAAGAGATAGACGTTGAGGTCGATCCGGAGGATCTTCGGATTGATGTCTTTAGGGCCACCGGCCATGGAGGACAACATGTCAACACCACCGATTCGGCAGTCCGTATTACTCATCTTCCCACGGGTCTGGTGGTCAGCTGCCAGGACGAAAAATCTCAACACAAGAACAAGGCAAAGGCCATGAAGGTCCTTCTGTCTCGTCTCCTTGACAGGCAACAGGCAGAACAGCACTCAAAGATCTCCGAGGAGCGCAGGAACTTGGTGGGTTCAGGGGACAGGAGCGAGAGGATCAGGACCTATAACTTTCCCCAGGGAAGGGTTACGGATCATAGAATAGGCCTGACCCTTTATAGGCTCGAGAGCTTGCTCGAGGGGGAACTGGACCTTATTATTGGGCCCCTGATTACCCACTTCCAGACAGAAGCGCTTAAGAAAAACCGTGATCACTGATCGGTGATTCTCTGTTTCCCAATGCCGAGAAACCTCTGGACAGTAAAGGGCCTCCT
>CAZXCQ010000169.1:0-14113 GCA_964639275.1 uncultured Desulfobacteraceae bacterium
ACAAGCCTGTCTGAGACCGTTAGAGAGCGTTAAGAAATCACGGAGATCGACGTTGTCAAAAACCAAATGACTTTTCCGGAAATACTGCCCTCTATTTTTTCCTTCGGCACGTGATTCCTTTACGCTCTCTTACGGACGAGTTATACACCCTTCAAAACGGAATCCCCATTGCCCGGGTTTCAAAAAGTTAAAATGTTACAATATCCGAAAGTTTGTAAGAAGCCCTTTTTCATTGACCAGGTTGATAGCAAAGGCCGGTTTATTCCTTTTTTGGGAGAAGGCGGTTTAGATGAGGAAACTCATCCTTCATGTGGGGAATCCACATGGAGCGGGCAAATGTCTTTTCAAAATCAGGGGACACCGTCAGTTCGATATATTCCACCTTTCTGGCGAATTCATCGGCCTCCTTTCTCTTGTCCGCATTGAGGAGGGCCATGCGCGCGCCGTCACCGGCGGCATTACCCACGGAATAGACATTTTTCGGGTCACAGTCAGGGAACATCCCCAGTATGGCCGCCGATTGCTTGTCTATGTAGCTTCCAAAGGCACCGGCCAGGATGACCTTATCCAGTTTATCCACCCCCAGGGTCTGCATCAGGATCTTGCTCCCGGCATACATGGCGCCCTTTCCCAGCTGTATTGCCCTGATATCGTCCTGGCAGACCACAATATCCTGACCGATCGAGGTCTCTCTGGCCCAGGCGATGACGTATTCCATCTGGCCGTCATTCTCTCGCAGACGGGGATGCGAGACATCCTCTCTAAAACACCCGGTCTTGTCGATAATCCCCGCCAGGAAAAGCTGGGGTATGGCATCAATGATCCCGGAGCCGCAGATCCCCTTGGCGCCTATGCCCTCCTCGATCTCGGTATTCCACTTCTCTTTGTCAATCACCTTAAAGCGGACCTCTTTGGTCTCGGGGTCTATCTCCACCTTCTCAATGGCTCCAGGGGCGGCACGCATGCCAAATTTGAGCTCGGCGCCTTCAAATGCGGGTCCGGTGGCGCAGGATGCAGAGATCAGCCTCTCGCGGTTGCCCAGGATCAGCTCGCCGTTGGTCCCGATGTCAATAATGAGCTCGATGCTGTCCTGTTTGTATGGTTCTTCGGCGATGAGCACGCCCACATTATCGGCCCCCACAAAACCGGCCTCGATGGGGAGGACGTGGACGTAGGCCCCCGGAGATATCCTTATGCCCAGGCCACGGGTCTCTTCAATCTCCGAGATCTCTTTTTGCGCATAGATGCCACAGTGAAGACACCGTTGCGATTCCTTGATGGCCATGGGTTCTTCATAGCCCAGTTCAACCTCGGAAAACCCCACGCGTCTATCCGGTTCAAGCACGGGAGCGATATTTCTTGCCTCCTTCTCCACACCCTCTTTGGGCACCTCTTGGATTCTCTTGAGAGGCGAGGGTCTGGATTCCTTCAGGTCCATTCCCGCGAGGTAGAGGGCAATGGAGATGGCCGCCTCCTTTCCGGCCGCTACGGCGCTGATCACATCGGCCGGGCCGGAGGTCACGTCACCACCGGCAAAGACGCCTTTGAGGCTGGTCTCCAGGGTGGTCTCGTCCACCTTGATGGTTCCAAGCGGTGTCCGGTCCAGTTCGGGAAATTCCCCCTCATCGGGTCCCTGGCCGACGGCCACGATGACCGTGTCGGCCGGTAGGCTGGGGAGCGAACCCGTTTCAAACTCAGGCGCAAACCTCCCTTCCGAATCGATCACAGAGACACAACGGATCGTCTCCAGCCCGATGATCTTGCCTTTCTGGGTCAAGATCGCTGTGACACCCCGGGAAGGGTGGATAATGACGCCTTCTTCCCGGGCCTGCAAGATCTCGAGATCCTGTGCGGGCATCCTGTCTTTTGAAATGATGTCGCTCGACTCCAGACAGACGAGGTTGACCTCTCCGGCACCGAGTCGCAGGGATAGCCTCGCAGCATCGATGGCCACGCTGCCGCCGCCGATAACCGCCACCTTTTCGCCCAACCCCACCTTTTTCCCTGAATTGACCTTTTTTAGAAAGTCAAGGGCATAGATGACGCCCTCGGCGTCTTGGCCGGGGATATCCAGCTTCTGGCTTATCCGGGCACCCGTCGCCACAAAGATCGCCTGATATCCCTGATTGAATATATCCGCCAGGGCCCTTATGGGGGCGCTGGTCTTGATTTCTACCCCCAGCTCTTGAATATAGCTGATCTCATCATCCAGTCCCCGCCTGGGTAACCTGTATTCGGGTATACCATAGCGCATCATGCCACCCGCCTCGGGGGCGGCCTCAAACACGGTAACCGGGTAACCGTTTTTGATCAGTTCAAAGGCGCAGGCTAGACCGGCCGGTCCCGAACCGACGATAGCGATCCTCTCCTCCTTTGTCTGTTCCGCAGGGGTGACCCTGTCCCGCCCATCTATCAACTCGTGATCGGCGATAAAGCGATGAAGAGACCTGATGGAGAGGGGTCCGTCCACCTCTGCCCTTTCGCATTCCTTCTCACAGGGATGGGTGCATACCCGCCCAAGCGCGCCGGGAAAGGGGATGGCCATCCTTACCAAGTCAAGGGCCTCCTTGAATTTGCCCTGGGCGATGAGGTACAAAAAGTCCTGCCCATTGACCCCGGCGGGGCATTCGACCTGGCAGGGCGGATAACTGCCCCGGTCCCCTGTTTCTTTCTCCGGCGCTATCTTGAGACCCCCGTCGCGGGCCTTGAGATCGATTGAGTGGTGGAGGGCCGGGGGGAAGGGGGATCTCCCGATATATCTTGGATCGGTATTGAGGAAGATATGGTGCATGCAGGTATTTCCCACGATAGACATGTCAACGATATCCTGGCGTTTGATACCTGCCGCAGCTGCCACCTCTTGGGCGATCCCGTTGAGACCGTCCAGAATGGCATTGTTGAGGATCTCAAGACCGTTTGGGTTGGTCATGGTGAAGCTGATGCGGGACATGACGTCTTCGCCGTATACCACCTGTGGATTCATCATGGAAGCGGTGGCTACCACCGTGCCATCTCTCAGATCGCATAGATAGCCTGCCACCGTGGAGGTCCCCACATCGACGGCAAGGCCGTAGGCCTTCTCCACAAGCCCCGGTTCGACCTTGATGACTTCCTTGCCATGCCATACCGAGGCCGTCACCTTCCAGTCACCCTCACGCACGGCGTTTTGCAATTCCAGGAGCACCTGATAGTCAATGGTCAGATTGCCCAGGTTGAACTTGCTGTTGAGTTCGTTATAGAGACGCTCCCAGTCGCCAAGGGTATCTGCCAGGGTAGCCTTTCTTAACTCGACATAATACTTTCTTACCACCGGCTTGAGTGCGATGGGTCTGTTTGTGGCCTCTTTGCGAACGACCTGTTTTCCCATACGGCTCTCTTCGGGGACAAAGATCACCACATCCCCCATGATCTTTGTCTGGCAGGCCAGCCGGTAGCCCTGTTCCTGCTGCTGGAGATTAAAGAATTTTCTCTCGGTTGGCCCCATGGGGGAGAGATTGTCCCTTGTTGAAGTAATCCCGTATTTTTCGAAGTTCCCTTCCTCGATCCTGACCTTACACGTACCACAGATGGCCTTCTCACCGCATACGCCTTCGATGTCCACCCCCAGGGCTATGGAGGCCTCCTTCAGGCTCTTCCCCCCCGTGATGTATCCCCTGGAGCCGGATGGCTGAAATATGACCAGGTGTTTTCTGTCTTTATTGTCTGATGGCATGGTTTGTTTTTGTTAAGTGCCTAAAGTGCTCTAAGGTGTCTAAGGTTATTGTGCTATTTATGTCTTTGCCACACCTTTGCCTCTCCTTTCTGAGATGTTACGTCTCTTCTTCCTTTAGCATCTTGAGGAGGTTGATGGCTTCATTAACCGCGTTGCCCGCGCTCTTGGCAAAGCCATGGGCGCCGTACTTCTCCACCAACTCCTGGTTTATTGGGGCACCGCCCAACATGATGCGGACATTGGGATTTTTCTCTTTCAATTTCTTTATGATCTCGGGCATAACCACCATGCTGGTGGTCATCAGGGCAGAGAGGCCCACGATGTCGGAATCGGTCCTTAGCTGCTCCTCCACAAATTTCTCAAGGGGTACATCCTTTCCGAGGTCATACACGGTCCACCCGGCCACCTCAAACATCATCTTGACCAGGTTCTTGCCGATATCATGGACATCGCCCTCGACCACACCCAGGACTATGGAGCCCTTGGCCTCCGATTCCCTCCCCGAGGCCTTTATGGCCGGTCTTAGGATGTCGAGGCCGGCATACAGGGCATCAGAGCAAAGCAGGAGTTCCGGGACAAAATACTTCTTTTTGTTATACAGATCGCCCACCTCGATCATGGCGTCAGCCAGACCTTCCATGGCGACGACAAATGGGTCAACGCCCTCGTCCAGGGCTGTCCTGGCCCACTCCGCAACCCCGTCCTCGTCGTAGTTTATCAATGCCTTTCGAAGTTCATTTAATATCTCTTGAGTCCTCTCCTCCAAAGCCATTATAGATCTCCTTTGCTGTATTTACCCAGTTCGTTGGCCAGTTCCATAAACCAGTCAATCTTTTCCGGTGTGGCCACCCCCGGCACCTCGCAACCCGTGGCCAGGATGTATCCGCTATCCTCAGGGGCCACCTCCAGACATCTCCTTATGGCCTGTTCCATCGGCTCCCTCCCGTCCGATAAGAAAAGGAGGGTGTCAACATTGCCGATAAGGACCGCCTTGCCCCGGGTTGCCTCCACCGCCTTTGCCAGGTCGGTGGGGGCATCAATGCTGATGTTGTTGGCCCCGGTATTGACCATATCTTCCAGAATAGGGTCTGCATACCCGCAGATGTGAAGACCAACCCCCGCCTTTTTTCCCGCAAAATGATCCACGATCTGTTTGTGGTGCGGGAATATGAATCTGCGATACATATCAGGGGATATAAGGCTGCATGATGCCGGGGCCTCAGAATAGTTGGGCGCGGCCTTGATGGCGAGAAGCGCCTCGCCAAACCTGATGGACATTTGCGTGGTAAACTCCAGGAGTTCATGGACGTAAGCCGGGTCCTTCAGGGCGTCCCTGATGAGTTCGTTGGCTCCCCTGAGCCCGATGGCGATGGTCCATGGCCCTGCAATGATGGGTGAGACCGGGGTGTCGGCAATGATTTTTTTGGTCTCACTGATGGCCTCCAGATAACCGGGCATCCGGCCGTCCTTTGTGGGATCGGCAAGCTCCAGGCTGCTCAGTTTCCCCTTGTCTTCAAGCGCCGCCTTTACTGAAATGCACAGGCCGTTTTCGGGGAACCTGAGTTCATTGCCCAGGGCCTCTACCTCGGTCAACAGGTCCCACTGCATCAGTACGATGTCGGGTCTGTAACGTTCATATCCGGCCACCTGCGCCTTTACAAAGAGCCCGGGGTCCTGCAAGATCTCTCTGATGGTTGCGCCGATGAGCTGGGCGTTACACTGGCCGGTAAAGGGATAGGCGGGCACCCTATCGATTTTGGGATCCTGGTCGGTAAAGGTCTTTTTAAAGGCCGCGGAAACCCGCTGTCTTCCGGTAAATGTCTCCATTTACAATTCTCCTTCTTGCTCCCATATCTTCATCTGCTCCTGATAGGGGGGTGGGAACGATGCCTGAAAATTAAAAAAGCTGGTGATGGGGTATCGGATTCCCCCCTTATGGGTCTTGGCAAGCCCGTCCAGGACCGTATCTATCTTTGATGCAGGGAGGATAAAGGACATTTCGTCGTCCTGGGTCATTCCAAATATCCGATCTCCATTTCCGGGGACAAGGTAGCGACATTCGTTGTTCTTTATCGCCGTTATGATGGTTGCACACCCCAGCCTTCCCATGGATGAAGATCGAACAGCCCCGCCTTCATTATAGAGGGCCCCCTGGATCAATCTCATGATCTGGGCTGGATTCCCGTAGAGCATAAACAGGTCCGGTTCAAAGGTCGTGCGATTGACCGGGGCCACCAGGATGTGGCTGTAAAGACCATAATCAAAGCGATCAATAAGGTCTTCTTCATTTTTTCCTGCCTCTTTGGAGGCAGTAAACATGCCGGCGGCCAGATTCCCCTCGTTATAGAAATCGATATTCTTAAAGAATCCAAAGGGGGCGGCTCCCAGGGAACACTGCATGTCCTCTTTGCCCATCGCCACGGTCCAGCCCAGTTTCCTGGCCATCCCTATCCCCTGGCAGATTGCCACCTTTTTTTTCATCTGCGCAAAGGGCCGCCGGGTCTTGTCGGGGATCTCCTGGTCGGATTTGAGCATCTTTATTGCCAGCGGGAAGGTGAGGGGACGAATATAGGTGGTTAGTGCCGTCTGTATCTCTTTTATATCTGCCATTAGAACCTCCTTTTGAGTTCGTTAAATAGTTGAGTAGTTGAGTAGTTGAATAGTTGAGTAGTTAAATAGTTATATGGCGCTACTCAACCGTTTTTCGTTTAGGTAGTTGACTAATCCTATCCTCAACTACTCATTCGAGTGATCATGCCCTTGTCCTCTCGCGGATCTCGTGGACCAGTTGGGGGACGATTTTTCTGAAATCTTCCACCACGATTACATCAGAGGTTTCAAAGATCTCGGCATCAGGATCGGTGTTGATGGTGATGATATGCCCCGACTGGTCCATACCCACCACATGATGCATGACACCGGATATACCGATGCCGATATAGAGCCTGGGTCGTACAGTTTTTCCGCTCTGTCCGATCATCTGTCCTTCTCTGGCCCACCCCTCGTCAACGGGCGGCCGGGTGGCGCCTACAGCGCCCCCCAGGAGGCCGGCGAGTTCTTCGATCATCTTCCAGTCTTGCTGACTACCGATTCCCCACCCGCCGGCGACCACCACCTCTGCCTTTTCCAGGGGGAGTTCATGGGGCCTTTCCATCCTGGTCTCCAGGATCTCCGGGCCCAGGCCTTTGTCGGGCAGGCTGACCTGGATCTCTTTTGTCTCTCCCTCCCTTTCCGCCGGTGAGAGGGGTTTCATGGTCCCGGGCATCACGGTCGCCATCTGGGGGTGATGATCCGGGCATGCGATTGTTGCAATCACGCCGCCGCCCCATCCTGGAACGACCTGAAGGAGTCTTCCACTGCTGTCCAATCTGAGATCAATACAGTGGGCGGAGAGGCCGGTCCTGAGTCTGGCCGCCACCCTGGGGGCAAGTTCAACCCCCATGGATGTGGCACCCATCAGCAATATTTCGGGTCTGTGCTCTTTGACCGCGGACGCGATGACGAGCGTGTAGGGGATGAGTCGATAACCCGCCAACCCTGGATCATCGGCAACAAGGACCAGGTCAGCCCCATGGCTGAAAAGGATTTGGGTGATGGGCCTTATGCCGTGACCGACAAGGATGGCCCCAACCTGGCTTCCAGCCCGTTCGGCAAGTTCTCTGGCCTTGCCCAGGAGTTCCAGACTCACGTCATGTAACTCGCCATTTCGCTGTTCTGCGAAGACCCAGATGCCGCTATGACCGTCTGTATTCATGACACGTATCCCAATCCAGGCCTTTGGCCGCAGCCGAATGAGTAACGTGTGTTCGGGTTTCAGATTTCAGAAAAGGCAATGCTCATACCACCCAGATCCCCGAACCACACTATTCATTTCATTATTGATGGCCTCGTAAAAAGTCGAAAATGCTCTCTTTACGTCATTCCGGCGAAATCCATTCGGCTCTGAGACATGTCGACGAGCTCATGTCGAGTCGCTCATGGCCGAAGGGCCGGAATCCAGTGTTTTCAGACGCTTAAAAAACCCCTGGACCCCGTTTACCGGATCCAGTCCGGCACAAGCTTCAACGGGGTGACGACTTTTTACGAGTTCATCATTATTCCTATGTTCCATCATTCCAATATTCCTTCCGGGGCGTCGGCCCTAAATAATCCCGTACTGATAGATTTTCTCCACAAGCCTCTGCACGATCTCTTCGGGAGACCCTTCAAGCCGCTCTTTTGCCCTCTTGAACCGGCGAAGTTCCAGACCCGCCATCTTGGTGGGGGAGCCATCCAGACCAACAAGACCGGGGTCTATCTCCAGTTCCTTGTTGGAAAGTACCCTGATCTCTTTTGATTCGGCGGCCAAGATGCCGGTAAAGGGGGTATATCTGGGCTTATTGAGCTCCTTTCGCACAGAGATCAGCAAGGGGATCGCCCCCCTGAGTCTGGCGTGGCCATGCTCGATCTTCTGGGTGATAATGATCTTCCGGTCTGTTTCCCAGTCAAGATCAATTACATGCATTACACTGGGCAGATCCAGCAGTTCTGCCAGCTGGGAAGGGACCTGGGCAGTGGAGCCGTCAATGGTCATATTGCCGCAAAAAACCAGGTCGAATCTCCCGATCCAACGGCATCCGGATGCCAGGATCCGCGCGGTTGCAAGGGTGTCCGAACCGGCAAACAGGGGATCGGACAACAATACGGCCCTGTCGGCCCCCATGGCCAGCCCTTCCCGGAGGGTGGGGGTGGCGAAAGGTGGCGCCATGGAAAGCAAGACCACCTCGCCACCACGGGCATCCCGGATGGACAGGGCCGCCTCCAGCGCGTGTTTGTCCAGTGGATTGATGATGCTCGGAATCCCTTCCCGCACCAGGGTCTGGGTCTCGGGGTCCATTGAGACCCTGTCCCAGTGTTTGGGATCGGGTACCGGTTTTAGACAGACGATGGTTCTCTCTATCCCCACAGCCGGATCACTTCTTAAAGGGTGCCAGTGCCGCCCTGGCGAGAACGACCTTTGCAATCTCCGCGGTGCCACCGGCCGGGATCGTGACCATGGCATCCCTTAGCAATCGCTGAACCGCATATTCCTTCATGATGCCGTACGAACCATGGATTTCAATGGCCTTTTTGGCCGCGTTGGTCGCCGCCTCACACGTATAGTATTTGGCCAGCGCACCTTCGTTGTCGCACCGCATGCCTTGATCTTTTAGCCAGGAGGCGCGGTAGCAGAGCAACCGGCAGATCTCCAGCTGAGAGTAGATCTCGGCGATATAGAACTGGATGGCCTGAAGGGCACTGATCGGTCTTCCATAGAGTACCCGTTCGCTGGCAAATTTGCCCGCCTCTTCATAGACCGCTGTCAGGATACCCAGGGCCGTGGCTGCCATACCTGTCCTTCCCGTCTCGCTGATGGTCTTGATGGCGACGGCGAGTCCACCCCCCTCCTGCCCGAGTAAGTTCTCCTTTGGGACTTCGCAGTTATCAAATGCCAGCTCACCGGTGTTGGCCCCCCTGAGGCCAAACTTGTTCTCCTTCCGGCCCAGTCTTGCCCCGGGTGCCTCCTTGTCCACGATAAGGGCGCTCAATCCCTTGGCCCCCTCTCCGGTTTTCGCAATGACCACCCAGTAGTCAGAGGTGTGGGCGTTGGTGATAAAGCACTTGCGGCCGTTCAGGATATATCTGTCGCCCTTTAATTCGGCCGAGGTCTTCATCCCAATCACATCTGATCCGCCGGTTGGGTCTGTGACCGCAACACACCCCATGGTCTCTCCCTTTGCCAGGGGGGTCAGATATTTCTCTTTCTGTGCATCGGTTCCAAAGTCATTGATGACCGCACACCCCATATGATGGACCTGGAAGGCCATTGGCATGGCCGGACAGACCCTGCCCAGTTCCTCCAGTACGATAGTCCGGGCCACATACCCCAGGCCGACGCCCCCGTACTCGGTGGGGGTGATGACCCCTGTGATCCCCACATCGGCCATGGGCTTTAAAAGTTCTGTTGGAAATTCTCCTGTCTCCTCCATCGCCTCCATCTTTGGCGGTAGCTCATTTTCGGCAAATTCCCTGACCGCCTTTCTCAACATCTCTTCTCTTTCAGAAAACTTAAAATCCATAACATTCTCCTCCCTATTTGGTGTTTAAGTCAAAAATCCATTTGCCCCGGGCGAGCCCTTTATCGGTTTTGCTCACTTTGGGCGCGGATGCATCAGATTCATAAAGAATCCACGTGCAAAGCAGATACCAATCTTCACTGTTTTGCTCCATTATGAAAACCGACACTCATGAATTCGTAAAAAGTCGTCACCCCGTTGAAAAACGGGGTCCAGAGGATCTGTAAATACCAAAAAGAGCTGGATTCCGGCTTTCGCCGGAATGACGGAAAATTAGCATTGATGGGTTTTTACGGAACCATCAACACACTAATACTGTCTCCAAACCGCAGGGTCTACCCTCCGGCCTGGAAACGGAGCCGGAGGCCACCACTCCATCACAGCGGACTGCCGTTTAATCTTTATGGCATAGCCATTAGTCTCTGACCACCCCCATGGGACGTGGATTTCTGCGTAGAATTAAAGTGCCAGCTTGTCCAGGTATTCAATCAAAGATCCGATGGATTGATCCAGGCTGGAAGCGGATTTTTCCATTCCGTAGATGACAGAGGCCCCCAGCATGCCGGCAAAGATCATTTCGGTGACGGCCTTTGTATCGACGTCCTTTCTGAGTTCTCCGGACTCCTTTCCCTGGTCCAGGAGCTTATTGATCATGGCCTTGAGTCCGGAAAATCCTTTATTCAGTTCGCGAGATAGAGCAGGTCTTTGATCGTCCAGTTCCACGGAGAGGGTAACAAAGATACAGCCGCCTGGAAAGTTTGTCTTGTCTTTGAGATAGCGATCCCGGTAGTTTTTAAGGATTTTTTTTATCTTTTCAACCGGTCTCTCTACCTGATCCAGGTCTGCAAGGGTGGCCTCCCGCCAGATCTTCCTGGCCTCAGTCAACACGGCAAAAAAGAGATCCTCTTTGCTTCCAAAATGATTGTAAAGTCCTCCCTTTGAGGTGTTTGCCGCCTCTAATATGTCATGGGTGGAGGTGCTTAAAAAACCCTTTAAAGAAAAGAGCTTTAGCGACTCACTGATTATTTTTTCTTTGAGGTCCATAGGGGATTGATCTGGCTCCTGATAAGAGGGGGAGACCGGTCGGTCTCTGTGACGGTGGTTATATTTTATCGTTGTGGTAAAGTCAACTATTTTCCCAGCGGAGATTGCAAAAAAGATCGTCATGGAAGTTCCTTTTTGATTTTACAAAGAAATCGGCATTTGATGATTTTGTAAAAAGTCGTCACCCCGTTGAAGCTTGTGCCGGACTGGATCCGGTAAACGGGGTCCAGGGGTTAACGGAATACCACCCGCTTTGCTGATGGATTCTTTATTGGGCCGTTACTAAATGGCCGCGATTCCAGTCTTGACTATATCGGGCAGTGCCTATAAGGTATGATAAATTTTCCGGAAAATCAGATGTATAAACAGAAATCGGAAAACAGGGAGGAGTGGAAATCATGGCCGGCGATGATATCTTGAAAGGCAAAAAAATACTCGCGGTAGATGACGAGCCAGACATCCTGGAGACCCTTGAAGAGATCCTGGATGCGTGTGATGTTGAGACGGCCGCAACCTTTGACTCTGCCAAGGAGCTTCTGGAAAACAAGGTCTATGACGCCGTTATCCTGGATATCATGGGGGTGAGGGGATTTGATCTCCTGGAGATTGCGGTACGGAGAAAGACCCCGGCACTAATGCTCACGGCCCACGGTCTGAACGCCGATAACCTGGTGGGTTCAATCAGGCTGGGGGCCAAATCCTATATTCCCAAAGACAAGATCGGCGAGATAGAGGTCTATCTCAAAGAGATATTTCTGGCCAGGGAAAAGGGCATCGACAAATCGGGGAACTGGTTTGCCCGTTTGAGTTCTTTTTTTGATGAAAGATTTGGTCACGGATGGAAAAACAAGGACAAGAAGTTCTGGGAAGAATTTGACAGGACATTTAAGGTCTCAAAGGATGAGCTTGAGAAAATCATGTAAGGGCCCGCTCAAAGATAACTTGACATTTTCCCATCTCAGCTTTGGGCCATCTTCGGTCGCCGCTCAATCGTGAAGTCCTCGAAATAGTTCAGCTATTCCTGTGGCTTCACTCAATCACGGCAGCCAAATCTGACCCAAATCTGAGCGTCAATTCTGCCAATTTTTTTTGAACGAGCCCTGAGGGTCTGGCGGTCATTGAACCGGCGGGCTTCAAGGGGACAGGGCAGCAGGGGAGGGCATGGATCAGGGATGAGAGGAGAGTAGGATGCTTGTCTTGACGGAGAAAAAGGGTTCGGTAACCACGATTACCATCAACCGCCCCGAGGTGCGAAACGCGGTGGATCGACCCACGGCAGAGGAGTT
The DNA here is from genome assembly GCA_964639275.1 of uncultured Desulfobacteraceae bacterium. Classification (GTDB taxonomy): domain Bacteria; phylum Desulfobacterota; class DSM-4660; order Desulfatiglandales; family Desulfatiglandaceae; genus CAZXCQ01. Next base: position 12,138 of record CAZXCQ010000169.1, read on the forward strand.
GGTCGAGGCATTCCGGACCTTTGAGACAGACGAAGAGGCCCGGGTGGCGGTCCTGACCGGGACAGGGGGTTGTTTTTGTGCGGGTGCGGATCTCAAGGGTCTTGCCGAAGGCCGTGCCAACCGGGTGGAAGAAGATGGTGATGGCCCCATGGGGCCAACCCGCATGTGGCTGGATAAGCCGGTGATAGCGGCGGTGGCGGGCTATGCAGTGGCAGGCGGCCTCGAGATCGCCCTCTGGTGTGATATGCGGGTGGTGGAACGGGATGCCGTCTTTGGGGTCTTTTGCAGGCGGTGGGGCGTGCCGTTGATCGACGGGGGAACGATCCGACTCACCCGGTTGATCGGTCAATCCCATGCCATGGATATGATTCTCACCGGACGACCCGTTGGGGCGGAAGAGGCGCTCCGGATGGGGCTTGGCAACCGGGTGGTAGATCCCGGCAGATCGCTGGCCGAGGCCCAGTCGCTGGCCGAGCAGATCTCGGGGTTCCCACAGCGGTGCATGTTGAGTGATCGGCGGTCTGCCTATGAGCAGTGGGGATTATCCACCAACGATGCCTTCCGAAATGAGTTTCGCCTGGGAATGAGAACGATCGAAAGCGGGGAGACCCTTGAAGGAGCGGCGCGCTTTGCAAAAGGGGCCGGTCGGCACGGCAGGTTTGAGCAAGGATAGTTTTTTTGATCTTAAGGAGGCACAAAGCGGAGGATCCGTATGATTCAAGAGACCATGTCCAGACAAGAACGATTTGAGGCAGTGGTGGCCCTGGAGAAACCGGACCGGGTGCCCGTTATGCCCTTGATGACGGCCTTTGCCGTTCGCGCCCAGGGGATGACCCAGGGGGAGGCCTGGCGGGATGTGGACAAGGGTTTTACGGCCATGAAGGATACCTTTAATGACCTTGGGGGATTTGACAAGCTTTACAAACCCAATCTGTTCTGGCCGATGATCGGAGGCAGGTTTTGCTCGACACCGGTCAGGGTCTTGATCCCCGGGAGACAGCTCCCCGAGGATGCCTTAAATCAGATCGACGAAAGGGAGCTTTTTAGTAGGGAAGACTATGATCGGCTTGCCGCCCTGGGGTGGAATGCCTTTTGGGATGAGCAATATGCCGTGATAAGCGGGGGCCGAAGCATCGAACAGCTTGCCGTCTCTCAGAATCGATTACTGGATCACTACATCAAGGAGGTGGAGGCGTATCACAGCGAGGGGATATACCCGCTCTTTGGTGCCTATGTGGATTCCACCACAATGGCATTTTCCATGGCCCGAACCCTGACCCAGTTTACCATGGACCTTTATGAGGTCCCGGACAAGGTCAAGGCTGCCATGGATGCCACGTATAAAGATCTTATCCAGAATGCACTCGATGTCATATCCCTGACCAAGATCCCCCTGGTGTTTATTGTGCTTGAACGGGGTTCTGGATTTTATTATCGTCTGGATATCTTTGAAGAATTTGAATGGCCTTATCTCCAGCGCTACGTGGATGCATTTCTTTCCGAGGGGATTACCCCCTGGTTTCACTTTGATACGGACTGGGGGCTCAACCTCCCCTATCTGAGACAGCTGCCAAAAGGCAAATGTGTGTGTGATCTGGACGGGACCACCGATATCTTTAAGGCCAAGGAGATCCTGGATGGACATATGTGCATCAGCGGCGATGTGCCGGCATGGCTTTTGACCCTGGGTAGTGCCGAACAGGTGCGTGAATACTGTGAGAGGCTCATTGACGAGATGGGACGGGGAGGTGGGTTTTTTCTGACCACGGGTTGCGAGTGCCCCGTTGATGCCAAATTTGAAAATGTAAAGATGATGATAGATGTGGCAAAGAGCTATAGAGGCAAAGAGTAGGTTTTGGAAATTTATAAATGCCTAAAGTTCCTAAAATAAGCTAAAATTGTAACTTCTCAAAAACCCGGGGATAAATCGATTGTGGTGAGGCATGGGGGTCTTTTTTTCTTCCACATGCCCCCAA
>CAZXCQ010000170.1:0-8754 GCA_964639275.1 uncultured Desulfobacteraceae bacterium
GTAACACTCTAGTCATTTGAAACGCGGGCAATGGGGATTCCGAACCCCCATTGCCCTTTCCAAGTGCCAATTTTGAAAAAAGCTAAATTGTTACAATTGATATAAGTGTTGCAGCAAAGGGAGGTTATCGTGACGGTTGGGCATCGACTTGCAGAATTGCTTGCAGAATATGGCATCGAATATGTCTTTGGCGTACCTGGTGGGCAGACGCTCTCTTTTTACCAGGGTATCATGCGATTGGACGGCAAAATCAACCATATTCTGATGCGAGACGAACGGAGTGCTGGATTTGCTGCAGACGCCTATGCCCGGATTACCGGACGCACCGGGGTCTGCGACGCCACGGTGGGTCCTGGTGCTACCAATCTGGTTTCACCGATTGCAGAGGCATACAATGCTTCTATTCCCCTGTTTGCCATCATCTCAGATATCCCGCGTGCGTGGGAGCACCGACGGGTCCGTGGAAATGCATCGCAGGCCATGAAGCAACTGGAGATCTTCTCCACCATCAGCAAGTGGCAAACGGCCTTGACCGAGCCGTCGGCACTGGATGACGTGGTAGACACGGCCTTCCGGGTTGCCACCACAGGCAAGCCGGGACCTGTGGTCCTGGCCATCCCCGATGACGTTTTTTGGTCTCCCGCGGCCCGGCCAAAGACTATTGATCGAAGCCAGGGGTCTCTTTTCCCGCGTTATCGGATGGCGCCCGATCCGGAAGCGGCCAGGCTTGCAAGGGAGGCGATTCTCAAGGCACGTAAACCGGCGCTTCTCGTCGGGGGCGGGGCAATAATATCCAATGCCTTTCACGAAGTACGCGCCCTTGCCGAACACCTCGGATCACCCGTATGCACCACCCTGACGGGCAAAGGCATCCTGGAGGAAACCCATCCCCTCGTCTTTGGTGTGTGCGGCTCCATGGCCAACCCCATTGCCAACAGGGTGATTGATGAGGCGGATCTCGTTATTTTTGTTGGTACAAAGGCAGGGCAGTTGGCAACCTTTGGATATGAGATTCCAAAACCCGGGGTCACAACCATCCACATAGATATCGATCCCGAAGAGGTGGGGCGAAATTTCCCGGATAGCATTCCGCTGGTCTCCGATGTCCGCCTGGCCATCAGACACTTGCTCAATCTCCTGGGGGATGATGTGCCCCAAACCGCCTGGGAGAAGGGCCGTCTGACCCAGATGTTGACCCAATGGTACAAGGGAGCTGTCGATAAGGAATCGAAAAAGGGGGCCCCGTTGATGCCTCAGGCGATCATGGACGTGGTGAACCGATTTGTCACCGGGGAAGATCTGATCGTCTGTGATGCGAGTCTGGCCTCGGGTTGGGCCGGTGTTTATTGCCGTCTTGCCAAATGCGGTCGACGATATCTTGCCCCCCGTGGACTCGCCGGACTGGGCTGGGGTGCCCCTGCCGCGGTTGGGGCCGGCCTGGCATCGGACAAAAAAAACCGGGTTCTACTCTTTGCCGGGGACGGGGGGTTTGCCTATTCGGTCCAGGAAATCGCCGTCATGGCGAGGCTTGGGCTTCCTGTGGTCACTATTCTCTTCAACAATGACAGCCTCGCCTGGATCAAACATGTGGAGAAGGCCCGGTTTAAAGAAGGCTTTATCTCCACGGACTTCCACCACATTGATTTCTCAACCGTTGCAAAGGGTTTTGGCGCGCGCGCTTACACGGTGGAAACGCTCGATGCACTTCGCGCGGCGCTTGAGAGTGAGAGGGCGCCCAAAGGGCCTTCAGTCATTGATATGTTCACAGATCAATGGGAGACACCGGTCTTGCGGTTCTCATCATCGGGCGGGAAATAAGGGCTTGCGCAGAAATAAATTCACAATTTGGCTTTCCTCAAAACTGGTACTTAGTGCTTCGTCTCATAAATTCGGTGACATATTTCTCGCTCAAAGCGTGTTCGGGTGCCGTATTTATGAAACCTTGTACTTAGACAGGAGAATGGGGGTTCGGAATCCCCATTGCCCCGCATTTTGTGATAGTTCACCGCCCACTCGCTGCGCTCGTGCGAGACGCCTTTCAGCAGAAAAGGGAAGAGTCCTTCTCTGCGGCCTCGGCGTTTCTGCGGTGAACTGTTACCCCATTTTTTCTGTAGTGCTCAAGAAATCATAAATCCTCCAGGAGGTCCCAATGGCGGATTGGTTTGAAAAGTTGATACTCGGGTCCTTGCCGGACCGTGCTGCAAGAAAATTCGGAGACAGAGAAGGCCTTTACTTTAATGGCAAACGATGGAGCTTCGCCCAGCTTTCCGAAGACGTCAACCGGGCGGCCAAGGCCCTGATCCATTTGGGTGTTCAACCGGGAGAAAAGGTCAGCCTCTGGGTACCCAATCGACCGGAATTTATCCATATCTTTTTTGCGGTGGCCAAGATAGGGGCAATCATCGTGCCCATCAACACGTTTCTCAGGACTCTGGACACGGCCTATTTGTGGAAACAGTCCAACTCATCAACCCTGATCACCGTGGATCAGTCAGGCCCCATCAATTATCTCTCGATGGTCTATGAGATACTCCCATCGCTTGCTCAATCGCACACCCGGGAGATATCTCATCCCGGGTTTCCAGATCTGAAAAGGGTCTTGATCCTGAGCGAAAAGACATACAACGGAACCTATTCCTGGCCCGAGGTCCTTGAAATGGGCAGGGCCGTTAGCGATAAGGACCTTCAGGAACGCGCGGATTGCGTAAACCCGGACGAAACCGTTTATATCATGTATACCTCCGGAACCACCGGTTTCCCCAAAGGGGTCATGCACTGCCACAACGTGATCAGATTGCTCACGGACAGGGCCAATCGAATGGCCATCACCTTTGAGGACGTCATCCTCATGTACCTGCCGCTTTTTCACACCTACGGCCTGACCGAAGGTGCCCTCATGTCAATGCTGACCGGCGCGCGAATGGTCCTCACCGAACGATTTGATCCCGCGGAGACCCTGGGCTTGCTGGAACAGGAAAGGGCCAGCCTGTTGTATGGGTTTAGCACGCACTTTAAGGATCTGGTTGAGCAACAGAAAAGGGATTTGAGAGATGTAAGCAGCTTGCGAACCGGGATTTTGGCCGCGGGCATGAGCAGCACCGTCCCCATTGCCATAGATGCGAACAAAACGCTGTGTCCCCGCCTCCTGAGCGGGTTTGGGATGAGTGAAATCGGGGTCGGCGCCTCCCTTTCGTTTCTCTCTTCGAGTGATGAGCAACGCTGCGAGGCATCCGGCTTTCCGACCCCCGGCTGTGAGGTCAAGATCATCCATCCCGAGACCGGAGAGGAGCAGCCCACTGGCACCCCCGGGGAGATCCTCATCCGGGGGTATCTGGTGATGCAAGGATACTACAATAACCCTGAGGAGACGGCCAGGGCCATCGATGGGGATGGCTGGCTCCATTCGGGGGATATGGGGATGATGCGACAGGACGGTCATCTGCGGTTTATGGGGAGATTTAAGGAGATGCTAAAGATTGGGGGGGAAAACGTAGACCCCACCGAGGTGGAGGCCTTTTTGCTGAGTCACCCTGCGATCGCTCAGGTCGCCATCGTGGGTTATCCTGACGAACGGCTTTCAGAGGTGGGGGTTGCCTTTGTGCGATTGGAGACAGGAAACACCCTGACCGAGACCGATGTGATCGGGTACTGCAAAGGAAAGATTGCCTCCTACAAAATCCCCCGACACGTGGTTTTTGTCAAAGATTATCCCATGACAGCCTCGGGCAAGATCAAGAAGGTCGAGCTTCGGGAAGAGATTATCCGAATGAAATCTTCAGAATCCCAGCTTGAGAATCGAGAGGAGGGGACATAAATGAGGAGACGCGTTTGTTGTACCATCGGCATCCTGATGGGCCTTTCCCTGTTTTTTTTGGCAGAAGCAGGTGCAGGCCTGGGGCCATCCAAGGCGGTTTTGGACCCCGGCGCAGGCTGTTACCAACCAGGTGAGCCCGAGACCCTCTGTTTCCTGATAACCAATAATTCACCGGATGGTGAGGCGATCGTCGATATCGATCTGGGTTTTTCAGGAGACTGGATCGTTATGGATTGCTGCAGGCAGGGAGAGGTGTGCCCGGTTGACGAGGGCTATGTTCGCACCTGAAGGGTTCATGATATCAGTGCTGGAAGCACTGAGCAAGTCTGTCTGAAAGTCGATGTCCCCATGGGAACGATTGGATACAGGACTGTAGCCTGGAGGCTCAACGGCGATGCCTCATCAGTGGTTTCGGGAGATCTCATGGTTGCGCCTTGCCAGGTGTCGGTGTCGCAGGGAAGCCCTGATACGACCTTTAATCCGCCGAACGGATATGCCCTCTACAATGGCTGGAACAAAGACTCCTATGTTGGCGTGGCAATCCAGCCGGATGGAAAAATCATTCTGTCAACCGGAATCCTCAATGGAGCGGATTCTGATGTGGGGGTTCTGAGATACAACGGCGACGGTAGCCTAGACAGCACCTTTGGGACGGGTGGTGTCGTAATCTATGGCGGGGGAAAAGGAAACGACAGCGGCCGTTTGATAGCCATCCAGAAAGACGGAAAGATTATCTTAACAGGCTATCGTTATAATGGGAAAAACTATGACATTCTCACCATGCGATACAACAGCGACGGGACCCTGGACAACAGCTTTGGAACCAGAGGGGTCGCAATTTATGATAACGCCAGTAGAAATGACTATGGCCGGGGCATAGCGATTCAGACAGATGGTAAAATCGTTGTCACAGCCAGGAGCACAGGTGATTCAACATCAATTGCCATGATTTTGAGGTATAAGAGCGATGGGGTCCTGGACACCACATTTGGCATGAATGGGGTGGTTACCTATGAAGGTGGTTATGGGAACGATGGCTTCCGGGACGTGGCGATTCAGGCAGATGGGAAGATCGTCGTTTCAGGTTATACAAAGACGGCGACAGGCTTTGATGTCATGACCGCAAGATACAACAACAATGGGGCCCTGGATCATACCTTTGGTACAACCGGGGTTGCCACCTATGACGGCGGGTATGGAGATGACGGTGCACGGGGAATCGCAATCCAGTTGGATGGAAAGATAGTCGTTTCGGGCGGCTACTATAATGGGAAAGACATGGATGTTCTCGTCCTGAGGTATAACCCCGACGGGACACCGGACAACGCATTTGGCACGAAAGGGGCCGTCGGTTATGACAGCGGAAAGGGAAATGACAATGGTCGCAGACTGGCCATTCAAAGGGGAGAAAAGATCGTTGTCACCGGTAACACCCCAAATGGGACAGGTGAGGATGTCCTGGTCCTGAGGTACAATGGGGATGGAAGTCCGGATAGCACGTTTGGCAGCAATGGAGTGGCAATCTTCAACATAACCCCGGGAAAAGATTATGGCGAGGGAGTGGCGGTCCAGGTGGATGGCAAGATCGTCATTGCGGGGGGCAGTTTTGATGGTACGGGCAATGAAGCCATGGTCCTCCGGGTGAGAGGGTCAGAGAGCGGAGGCGGAGGCGGCGGGGGTTGCTTTATTACAACGGCTGGTTCTCGATTTTGAGAAGAGATGGTTTCAATAAATTACCCTGTTTTTGCAGTACGAGGTCGCCAATCGGATCAGGTGAATTCCAATGCAACATCAGGGTCTATCCACGAGTTTACCCGGTGAGAAAAGTCCTCAAAATGTGCCCTCCATGGCTCCCGGCAGGACATTAATTGCCCTGCCGGGAGCTTGCCGGGCAAATCCATTGGAAAAGGAATTTCGATAACCCTTGTCAACCAAAGGAGGTGGTACCATGAGTGAACCTGGCCAATTGGATAAGACCTTTCAGATCATCATCAAGCGCATGGTGGAGACAGGGCAGGCGCCGCACTATATAGAGGTTGCAGCCGGACTAGGGGTTACACCGGAGGAAGGACGAAAAGCACTCCATGAGCTTTTTTCCCCCGGCTTTCCGGGTTGGTTGTTTCCCAATACCGACTACATCGCGTCTTTTGCGCCGTTTGCCAACCTTCCAACCCAGTACCGCATCACGATTGACGGCCAGCAAAAGTGGTTTGGCCAGTGAGGCTTCGAATCGCTGGCGGTCTGCTGGCTCTTTCCAGGTAAGATAGTGCAGATTGATGCCCCGTGTCTTGATTGCGGGGCGCCGATCAGAGTGGAGATGAAAGACGGTGAAGTATTAAATACTGAACCCAAAGGACTGATGGCGTATACTTCTACTCCCTTGCGGGAATGGTTCAACGACCTGCCATTTGCCTGAAGCACCATGAACCTCTTCCGGTCGGAAGAACATATCCGCAACTGGAGTGGTTTTAAGGCCGACACAGAAGAAGGGATCGTTCAACTCTCTGACATGGTCGGCCTTTTTTCAGCCCACTTTTTTAGCAAACGCCTCGAACCGGACTATGTTTCTCATATGCAGGAGTATTTGGTGGAGGTGATAGGGGCCATGAAGGACAGGGGCTCATTCTGGCAGTTGCCGGAGCACTAAAAAACCCTCTCTATCCGTCATTCTCGCCCCCCTTCGGGGGCGGGCACCCCGGAGTGGCGGCCTTGGAGAGTTCTTGCGAGACTATCAAAATTGGCACCTGGGTCATGAGAAGAAGCTCTCAGCGAATAATGATAGCAGGCTGTAACGGCTGTAGGGCCAATAAATACGGAGGTAAAAATCTATGAGCGATCCGAGCATTTTGGACAGGACCTTTAACACAATTATGAAGCGCATGGTGGAGACAGGGCAGGCCCCGTTCTATACGGAGATTGCGGCTGAGCTGGGGGTCTCTCCAGAGGAGGGACGAAAGGCCCTTCATGACCTTTTTTCAGAGATGATTCCAGGTTGGCTATATCCCAAGACAGACCTTATTACCTCGTTTGCCCCCTTTAACAATCTCCCTACCCAGTACCGAATTACCATCGATGGCCAGCAAAAATGGTTTGGCCAGTGAGGCTTCGAATCGCTGGCGGTCTGCTGGCTCTTTCCGGGCAAGACTGTACGGATCGACTGCCCCTGTTTGGATTGCGGGTTGATGATTCGTGTCGAGATCAAGGATAGAGACGTCCTGGTTGCCGAACCGGAAGATATCGTGGGGTACGTGGCTGTGCCCTTTTGGAGGTGGTACGAAGACCTCGGCTATGCCTGAAGCACCATGAACCTCTTCCGGTCGGAAGAACATGCTCGCAACTGGCCCCGTTTCTCTCCTGACACCGAAGACGGCATCATGCCACTCGCTGACCTGGTCAGGCTCTTTTCCATCGAATATTTTCGGAGGCGATTAGACCCCAATTATTTTTCACAACGATTCAATTATCGTGGCGAAATGTTCAGGGTCCTCAATGAGATCGGGAAGACCGGTCCCTTCTGGCAGAGACCGAAATGAAGGTAACAGTGCAGTCATTTTTGACTGGATTACAGAATTACATCCCGAAGCGTAATGCGATAGCGGTACAACGCCTGATAGATGCAGGTGCAATAGTCTTTGGCAAAACGAACGTTCCATACCATGCGAGGGGTTTTCAGAGCTACAACGAAATCTATGGAACGACTAATAACCCCTGGGATTTATCCAGAACTCCCGGGGGTTCATCAGGCGGATCGGCAGCAGCGCTCGCTGCGGGATTCACTCCTCTCGAGTTGGGTAGCGATTTAGCAGGCTCGATCCGCATCCCGGCCCACTATACCGGGATTTTCGGACATAAACCCACTTTTGGAATCGTTCCGGGATATGGGCATATACCTCCAATGCCTAGCCGAGTTCCCCCGAACGTAATGCCGACGATTCCGCTCTCCGTAGTCGGACCTCTCGCCCGAAGTGCCTATGATTTAGAGTTAGCCTTGGGAGTCTTGACGGCTCCGGGTAGTATGGATGAGAGCCACAACAGACCTGAACTCTTACCGCCGAGAAGACAGAAATTCAAAGATTATCGCGTTGCGGTGTGGTTAACGGATTCCGATCCCGGAGCTGAAATCGATGCTGATGTTTTAGCGAGGCTTGAGAAGACAGTAGAGAAACTGCGCGGCGCTGGCCTTGATATAGACGAAGAAGCGCGTCCCGACATCGATCTGAATGAAGACAGGAAAATTTGGTTGGATATATGCTCTAAGATGGTGGCCGGGGCATTACCCCTGGATGAGATGCTTGTCGAGAGACAGAAAAAACAGGAAGCGATGTGGGCTAAATTCTTTGAACGCTACGATGTACTGATTGCTCCGGTAGCGCCAACTGTTGCCTTTCCACATGATCATACGCAGGAAATGTCGGGCTATTTAGAGGTCAATGGGCAGGAGAAGCCCATGTGGAACAACATGACGTGGACCACTATGGCAGTTGTTTCAGGTTTGCCGGCAACTGTAGCGCCAGTTGGATTAAGCAATTCAGGTCTTCCAGTAGGTATTCAAATAATCGGAGCCAGATTCGAGGACCGGACAACCATAGACTTCGCTCAAGGCCTGTCTGAACTCATTGGTGGATTCGTAGCACCACCGGGCTATAAGGATTAGCACGGATAGTCCTTACTTTTAGAATGCAGATACCTCCAACATACATGACATTTTGGTGAACCTGTAGTATCTGCTATATCCCTGTTCGTGATTGAGCTGAAATCGCTTTTTCGATTTTGAACCTAACTTTAATCTGAAGGGTAAAGTGTGGAAATTCCCTCCAGGATTTTTGATATTTGTATTTGGTTTATTCTTTCATCCATTGTGGGGATAGATGACAAACTATATCCAGGGACAGGGTGGCCGGGTAGTGGATGCAAAAGGCGACAATGTGCTGGCAGAGTTC